>JAWLGG010000054.1:0-11064 GCA_041685155.1 Chromatocurvus sp. | reverse complement strand
TACATCATGTGCCCGGCCTCGTAGTAGGCCTCGGTGATGTTCTCGCGCAGTGACGGCGCCAGGTCCATGTGATCCAGGAAGTAGCGTGTCGCGCCCACCGGCGTGGCGAGGTCGAAGTAACCCTGCTGCACCAGCAGGCGCATGTTCGGGTTCTGGGTCATGGCGTAGGCCAGGTCCACCGCGGTATTGCCCACCGGCTGCTTGCCCACCGGCCCGGGGTGCCTGTGCTCCTGGCCCCAGTGCTGCCAGAGGCCGGCGGAGGTGACATAGGTCATGTCCGTGTCCACACCCAGTACCTCGCGGTAGTAGTTGTTGAACGCGGCGACAAAGGCCGGGCCGACCGAGGGGAAGAAGGGGTCGTAGCTGAAGCGTTCGCCGATGTGATTCAGCGCATCGCCGACAAAGCGGGAGTCGATACGCCCCACTGTCTTGCGCTGGTCGCGCAGCAGTTCCTTGGCAAAGCGCGACTCGTCGATGCGCAGGTTGGCGCGGTCCCAGTAGTCGGCGCTGATGCCGGTGAGTCGCTGCAGACCGGCGAGCACGGCCTCGCGCTCGTCATCGCTGGCGCGGTGCCCCTTCATCAGAAGCGGGGCGTAGGTTTCCAGGGCGAAGGTTTCCGCCTCCTCCAGCATGGCCTCGAGGGTGTCGGGGCGGTATTCGCTCACGCCGTGGTACCAGGCGGTGGCGGCGTAGGTCGTGATGTAGTTGACGTAGGGCAGGTCGTTCGCGGTGCCCGCATTGCCGGCGATGTAGTCCATGTAAGGCGACACCAGGATCACGCCCTCGAGGGCAATACTGTGCCGCGACAGCAGATCGTAGGAGACACCGCCGCTGCGGATACCGCCATAGCTCTCGCCGAGCAGGTACTTGGGCGAGGCCCAGCGCCCCGCCTCGGTGACATAGCGGGCGATGAAGTCGGACACGCTGCGGATATCGTTGTCGACACCCCAGAAGTCCTCGCCCTTGCCCTCGCCCACCGCGCGGGAGAAGCCGGTGCCCACGGGATCGATCATGACCAGGTCGGCGCGGTCGAGGATGCTGTACTCGTTGTTCACGGTGCGGAACGGGCCGTTGGTGGTGAACGCCGTGTCCTCCACGTCGGCACGCTGCGGCCCGAGTATGCCCATGTGCAGCCACATGGATGCCGAACCCGGCCCGCCGTTATAGGCAAACAGGATCGGGCGCTCGCTCTTGTCGACGCCGTCGCGCGTGTAGGCGGTATAGCCGAAGTGCGCAATCGGCTCGCCGTCGTCGTCCTTGATGACGAGGGTGCCGGCGGTGGCGCTGTAGTCGATGGCCTTGCCGTCGATGCGGACGCTGCCGCTGCTTTCGGCGTGCAGCGGTTCGGGTATGCCAGCGCTGGTGCTTTTGTCGTCGGCGCCCTGCTTTTTATCGGTATGGTCGTCCGCGCGCAGGGGCGCGGATATAGCCAGCACCAACGTGAGGGACAACAACAGGGGAAGGCGTAACACTGGGAGCATGTTCGGGTCTCATCTCAAAAGCGGAGGCGCATTGTATCAGGAGCGGGACAGTGCCTGCAGGACGGGCTGCCCGAAACGGCATGGAAAACGCCCTCTCAGAGCTCCTGTTCGTTCTGGAACTCGCGGGTGATGCGCATTTCCGCCTCGAAGCGCCGCGCGCCGCGCTCGCGCGCCACAGAGCCCAGGCGGTCGCGAAAGCGCTGCCGCCGGTAATGTGCCACCAGCCGCGGGAAGCGCTCGGGCTCCTCCTCGCCGGCTATCAGCGCCTCGATCAGCGCAATGTCGATCCCGACGCGATAGGCAATGCGGCTGGGGCGGATCTTGTTGGCGTGGAACTCGGCAACGATGCGCACCTGCTTGTCGCGGTCGTAGTGACACTGCCGCGAATAGCCGAAGGGCGGTGACGGTGTTCGGGTATCCTCTGTCGGCATCGGCTCTGTCATGGTCCTGTGTCGGTGCAGCGGGTCGGGGCTGCCAAGTTAAACACAGCGGCGGGTTAACCTGCCACGCCGCAGGCCCTATACTGAGCTTTCAGGCCCCTATACCTTCTGACCGGGCCGCGGAGGACCGCCATGAACGCGCCAGTATCAGTGTCACAGGATAACGACATCGAAGCCGGGCTGCAGGCCATGCTCGACCGACAGCGGGACGCCTGGCTGAGCGAGGGCGCAGTCAGCGCGGAGGCGCGGATCGACCGCCTCGATCGCGGCATCGACGTGGTCTATGCCCACCGCGAGCGCATTGTCGAGGCCCTGAACAGCGACTTCAGCTGCCGTCCCCGGGAGGTCACCCTGATCACCGATGTCGCTGCCTCCCTCGCGCCGCTCAAGCACGCGCGCAAGCACCTGCGCGACTGGATGCGCGGCGAGAAGCGCCCGACCATGTTCCCGCTCAACCTGCTGGGCGGTCGCTCACGGGTGGAATACCAGCCGCTGGGCGTGGTCGGTGTCATTTCGCCGTGGAATTTTCCGGTAAACCTGACCTTCGGCCCCCTCGCCGGTATCCTCGCGGCGGGCAACCGGGCGATGATCAAGCCGTCGGAATTCACCCCGGCCACGTCGGCGCTCATGGCAGAAATGGTCGCCGAGGCGTGGGCACCGGAGGAAGTGGCGGTGGCCCTGGGCGGACCAGAGGTCGGGCAGGCATTCTCCGGTCTGCCCTTCGACCACCTGCTTTTCACCGGCGCCACCGGTGTCGCGCGCCACATCATGGCGGCGGCGGCGAAGAACCTGGTGCCCGTCACGCTGGAGCTGGGCGGCAAGTCCCCGGTCATCCTCTCGCGCAGCGCCGACATCGACAGCGCCGTCGAGCGCATCATGCTCGGCAAGACGCTGAATGCGGGGCAGATCTGCCTGGCACCGGACTACCTGCTGGTGCCGGAGGAAAACCTGGCGGCGGTGGTGGCGGCGGCCGAGGCGGCGGTGGCGCGCATGTATCCCACCCTGCTGGACAACCCGGACTACACCGCCATTATCAATGATCGCCACTACCAGCGCCTGTCGGCGTATCTTGCTGAGCTTGACGAGCGCGGCATCGACACGGTCACCCTCAATCCCGCCGCCGAGGATTTCAGCAGGCAGGGGGAGTCGCGCAAGCTGCCGCCGACCCTCATTCCGCAGCCGCCGCTGGACTGTGCCGTCATGCAGGAGGAATTGTTCGGCCCCCTGCTGCCCATCGTGACCTACAGCGACTTCGAGGAGACGATCCGCCACATCAACAGCCAGCCGCGGCCCCTGGCGGCCTACTATTTCGGCAGCGACAGCGACGAGGAGCGCGCCGTGCTCGAGCGCACCACCTCAGGCGGCGTGTGCATCAACGATGTCATCATGCACGTGATGCAGGAAGACCTGCCCTTCGGCGGTGTCGGCCCCAGCGGCATGGGGGCCTACCACGGCGAGGACGGCTTCCGGCGCTTCAGCCACGCCAAATCCATCTACCGGCAGACAAGGCTGAATATCGGCCGCATCGGCGGCATGCTGCCCCCCTATGGCGCGGCGACGGAAAAAACCATCAGGATGCAGGTCAAACCCTGAGGTGACAGACCCATGCGACGCCTCAGCCTGCTCGCCGCCTGCGCGCTCCTGTTCAGCTACTTCACTGCGGCCGACGGGCCTGCGGCCGCAAGCGGCATGACCGGCGACGACCGGCCCATCGTCATTGCCCATCGCGGCGCGAGCGGCTACCTGCCAGAGCACACGCTGCCGGCTAAGGCCCTGGCCCATGCCATGAACGCGGACTATCTCGAACAGGATGTCGTGCTGACGCGGGACGGCGTGCCTATCGTGCTGCACGACATTCTGCTGGATGATACCACCGACGTCGCCGGCGTTTTCCCCGGGCGACAGCGCGAGGATGGGCACTTCTACGCCATCGACTTCAGCCTGGCGGAGATCCGGCAATTGCGCGCCCACGAGCGCCGCAGCGGGGGAGCTTCCGGCGAAGCGGCCTTTCCCGGGCGCTTCCCCGTGGGGCCCGGCCTATCCGGCATCCCCACCCTGGCCGAGGAAATCCGCCTGATCGAGGGGCTCAACCGCAGCCGCGGTATGCATACAGGCCTCTATATCGAACTCAAGGCACCACAGTTTCACCGCGAGGCAGGCCTGGATATCGCGCAGGCCGTGCTGGACGTGCTCGAGGCGGCTGGCCTGGCGGAGGCGCGAGAGCGCGTCTACCTGCAGTGTTTTGATCCGCCGACCCTGCGCTACCTGCGGGATACGCTGAAGACGCCGCTGCCACTGATACAGCTGATCGGCGACAACAGCTGGGGCGAGGACGGCGGCACGGATTATGACTGGCTGCGCAGCGACGCGGGGCTGGCGGACATCGCCCGCTACGCCGACGGCATCGGGCCCTGGATCATGCACATCTATGCGGGCAGGGACCCGGGCGGCGAGGCCCGCATCACGGATCTCGTCTCCCGTGCTCACGGCGCCGGCCTGCTGGTGCATCCCTTCACCTTCCGTCGCGACGCCCTGCCCCCCGGCATCGACAGCTACCGTGAACTGCTGGACCTCTTCTTCGGGCGGGTCGGCGTTGACGGCGTGTTCACTGACTTTCCCGATCTCACCGTCGATTACCTCGAGGCCGCAACCGCACCATGACCGCCCCAGATAGCCCAACGCCACCGCCGCCCGCTACGGAACGCAAGCACCGCGTCAGCCGCCGTACCAAGATCGTCGCCACCGTCGGCCCCGCCTGCGACAGCGATACCACCCTCGCACAGCTGATCCGGGCCGGGGTGGATGTCTTTCGCCTCAACTTCAGCCACGGTGAACCGGAACACCACGCGACCATCGCCCGCCGTATCCGCCACCAGGCATCCATCGCCGGTCGCCACGTGGGCATTCTCGCAGACCTGCAGGGCCCGAAGATACGTATCGGTGGATTCCGCGAAGGCAGTGTGGAGCTGGCCGAGGGCGACGCTTTCTGCCTGGACGCCCGCATCGACGACAGGGAAGGCGACGCACGGGGCGTGGGCTTTACCTACGAGGCCCTCACCGGTCACCTGCACGCGGGAGACACCCTGCTCCTGGATGACGGCCGCATTCAGCTGCGGGTCGATACCGTGGAGCCGCAGGCGGCGACCTGCACCGTCCTGGTCGGCGGCCAGCTTGGCTCGCGCAAGGGCATCAACCGGCTCGGTGGCGGTATCGCCGCCCCGGCGCTCACAGAAAAAGACATTACCGATATCGAGTCGCTGGACGCCGTGGACCCGGACTTTGTCGCGGTCTCCTTTGTGTCTCACACCGGGGATATCGATCACGCCCAGGCGCTGCTGGACCGGCATGGACTCAGCGCAGCGATTATCGCCAAGATTGAGCGCGCGGAGGTCGTGGCAGACCAGGCGATTCTAGACGGCATCCTGCAGGCCTCCGCCGGCATCATGGTGGCCCGGGGCGACCTGGGTGTCGAGGTGGGCGACGCCGAACTCATCGGCATCCAGAAAGACCTAATTTCCCGGGCGCGGCGGGCCAATCGCCTGGTCATCACCGCGACCCAGATGATGGAATCGATGATCGGCAATTCCATGCCCACGCGGGCGGAGGTATTTGACGTCGCCAACGCCGTGCTCGACGGCACGGATGCGGTTATGCTCTCGGCGGAAACCGCAGTGGGAAAATACCCGGTGGCGGTGGTTGCCGCCATGGCCGACGCGGCGATGGGGGCCGAGCGCCACCCGGTGGCCCGCACCTCGCGCTATCGCATAGACCGGGAGTTCCACTCCGCGCAGGAAACCATCGCCATGTCGGCCATCTATGCCGCCAACCACTACCGCAACGTCCGGGGAATTGCCTGCCTGACGGAATCCGGCACCACGCCCCTGTTGATGTCCCGGCTCAGTTCCGGACTGCCCATTTTCGGCCTCGCCAGCAATCCACGCACGCTGCAGCGCCTGTCCCTCTGCCGCGGCGTGATTCCGCTGTACTTCCCCGCCGGGGATATCGCACCGGACGCCCTCGAGTCCCGGGCGATCGGGTTCCTGAGGGATTATGGTTACCTGCAGGACGGCGACGACATATTGCTGTCCATGGGTGATGAGCGGGGCAAGGCGGGCGCCACCAATATGATGAAGATCGCGCGGGTGGATTAGCGCTCCGCGCAGTGCAATGTGAATTTTGCAGCTTTTTCGGCCGACAACTACCCACCCCGTACCAGAGTGCTACACTCAAAGGGCTGCTTATCGAAACATGGGGGTTCCCGTGAGCGACTTCGCGGCAATGTGTTTATGTATGCGAGCGAAGATCAATCCTGTTCCTCTGTTCGTCACTCATAAATAGCCAACAGCAACGCGGCGACCCCGGTCGTCATATACAGTTTGAAAGGTATGTATGTATGTCTACAGTAACCGGTACCGTAAAGTGGTTTAACGAGAGCAAGGGATACGGCTTTATCGAGCAGGAAGGTGGTCCAGATGTCTTTGTTCACTTCAGCGCTATCAAAGGCGATGGCTTTCGCACGCTGACCGATGGGCAGAAGGTTGAATTTACCGTAGCTGATGGCCAGAAGGGCCCACAGGCAGAGAATGTCGTCCCTGTCTGACAGCGGACCGATCATGTAGTACACACAAAAAAGGGAGCCCTGGGGCTCCCTTTTTTGTCGCTGCTTGTCTCGCTTTTCGTGTTGCCCTGCTGGGGAACGCGAGCTTCAGACTCAGCCCTCCGCCAGCTTTTTCTGTCGATCGATCTCTGAATCCATGTACTTGATCCACTGCCTGGCGTACTGCTCGGAACGCTCATCGCGACCGGCGGCCTTGAAGGCTTCTCGCGCCTTGTCGTATTCCTCGCGGTTGAAGTAGGCCATACCCAGCACCAGCCGCGCGGTATCCGGTCGCTTCACACCACCGCGCTGCAGACCCTTGTTGATCGCCTCGATCGCCTTGTCGAACTCATCGCCATCGAGGTAGACGCTGCCCAGCTGCGAGTAGAGCTCGCCGGAATCGGATTTCGATGCAGCGGTCTCCATGGCTGGAATCGCCTTGTCGATTTCCTGCGCCTGCCGCCAGGAACCGGCCATCAGCTCGTAGTTCTTGGTCGTGTCCTCGACAGTGCCTTCCTCGAAGCCGCGCTCAAGTACCTTGCCGGCCTTGTAGGGCACGCCCTGGCTGAGATACAGCGAGGCCAGGTTGCGCAGTTCACCGTCTTTATCCAGAAGATCCTGCACGTAGGCGGTTTCCATGGAGCCGAGCTGGCGGACTTCATTCTGCTTCTCGGAGTACATGTAGCTAAGCTGTACCCAGTAGTCCTTTTTCGGATAGTGAATCAGGAGCTGCTCAAGCACCTCCATGGACCTGTCGATATCGCCACGATCCGTATAGAGGAAGCGCGCCAGGTTGTACCACTGCTCTTTCGGCGTCTTGTCCTTTTCGCGATAGAGGTCTATGGCGATCTCGACATTCTCGAGGGCCTTGGGGAAATCCTCGAGCTGGTAGTAGCCCTGAGCCAGCAGGACATAGGCATTGGCAGGGGCGTTATCGCTCATCTCGAACCACTTCAGGAGAGCCGAGATGCCCTCGCGCCACTGCTCCTGTACAAAGTAGAGCTGAGCTACCGTGTAGCGCGTGTTGATTTCCATCGCCAGCGGGATATCGGGCTGGCGAACAACATTCTCGTAGGCCTGCAGCGCCCTGCCGTAGTCCTCGCGGGAATAATGGATGAACGCCATGAGGTTATAGACGTTGGCAAGTTCGTAGCTGTTCAGCTCGTCCTTGCCGCGATCGTTGATCATGTCGTTGAGCACCTGCTCCGCGGTGGCCAGGTCCTTCTCCTCGGCGGCGGTCTGCGCCTCCGCGAGCTTCTCGTAAACGGCGTTGCGCAGGGCAGGCGTCTTGCGCGTCTCGCGTTCTTCCTGCTGCCCGTCCTGAGCGTGGGCCGCAGGCAGGGCAAACGACGCCAGGCCACCCGCTGCCGGCAGCTGGCTGATGCCTGACTGCGCCGCGGTAATAGCCACGGCCAGTGCAGACGCGCTGAACAGGGTACGTGTTACAGACATGACATGCCTCTCCACTTAATTCTCAAGCTCGAAGGTGAACTTGTTCTGTACGCCGGCCACCTCTATGGGTTCTCCGTCCACAACGCGCGGCTTGTACTTGAACTTCTCCGCCGCCTTGACGGACGCGCGCTCAAACACGCCGGAGGGCGAGCAATCCACCGCCTGCGGGTCCCGTATGGAGCCATTCTTGGTCACCGTGTACTCGACAATGCAGTATCCGGTGATGCCGCGGGTCTGTGCCCGGCGCGGGTAGATGGGGGCCACCTTCACAATGGGAAGGTACTCGCCGTCACCGCTCGCCATGCCGCTGCTGCTGATGTCCATTTCCACCGATGAACGGGGTGCCGTGTTGACCGCGTCGGTATCGGTATCCGTATCCATATCCGGCGTGTCCATATCCGGCGGCGGCTCTTCCGGGTCCTCGATCTTATCTGGCTTCTGCTCCTCAACGTTGGTATCGATATCCCGCTCGGGCATAACGATGTCGGCGAGGCGTGTGCGCTCTTCCTCGTCTATGTCCGGGTTCGCGGTCGCGATGAGGTACTGCATGAGAAAGAACAGGCCGCCCGCCACGGGGAGGGCGAGCAGGGCACCAAAAACAATCCTGGTCAGACTTCTAGGCATAATTGCGCTTCACTACTTCTTGTCGGTGGCCAGGGAAACGTCGTAGACGCCGGCTTCGCGCGCTGCATCCAGCACCGCCGCCACAGTCTCGGTATTCGACTTGTTGTCGGCCTGGATGACCACGGCACCCTTGGGGTTCTCGGCGTGAAGCCGCTCGATGTTTGCGCGCACGGCACGCTCGTCGATGCGACGCTTGTCCATCCAGATCTCGTTGGTGGCATTGATTGCCACCAGGATGTTGACATTATCCTTGGGCTGCGCCGTCGACGCCTCCGGCCGGTTGACCTCGACCCCGGCCTCCTTGATGAAGGTCGCGGTGACGATAAAGAAAATCAGCATGATGAAGACCACGTCCAGCATCGGCGTGAGGTCGATCTGGGCCTCGTCTTCTGCTGCTACCTGCTTGTTTCTGCGCATAGCTATGCTCTCTTAATGGTCAGTCGTCAGATTGTCGGCCAGCAGTTCGCTTTCACGCTGGGCAATCCGTTGAACATAAGTATTGCCGAAAACGCCTGACAGGGCAGCCACCATTCCTGCCATTGTCGGAATCGTGGCGCGCGATACACCGCCGGCCATGGATTTGGCGTCACCACCGCCGGTAACGGCCATGATGTTGAACACCTCGATCATCCCGGTCACCGTGCCCAGCAGGCCAAGCAGTGGACACAGCGCCACCAGCGTCTTGATCACCGACAGGTTCTGGTTGATCTGGAGGCGGGCCTCCGACACCAGCTTCTCGCGGATTCTGTGGGCCGCCCAGGACCTGCGCTCGGGGCGGGCCTCCCAGTCTCCGACGACCCGGGCGACCTCGTGCTTCCAGTTCAGCTTGAAGAACCAGATGCGCTCGAAGATGAGCATCCACATGAAGAACAACAGGATGGCGATAAGCCATAACACGTTGCCCCCCATTTCCATGAAGCGGCCAATCGCCTGCGTCGCGTTTTCGAACCAGAACATCATGTTACTTCCCCAGGTTCGACTCGGTGTGTTCGGCGACGATACCCGTGCTCTGCTCGTTCAGGATGTGGATGATCCGCTGTGCCCGGCCATTCACGATGGTATGCAGCAGCACGGTCGGAATCGCCACAAGCAGACCCAGCACCGTCGTTACCAGAGCCCCGGAAATACCGCCCGCCATCGCCTTCGGATCACCCGCACCGAAGATGGTGATGGCCTGGAAGGTGACGATCATGCCCGTCACCGTACCCAGCAGACCCATGAGCGGGGCCACCGCCGCAATAATCTTCAGAATGGTAAGACCACTTTCGAGTTTGGGAGTTTCCTTTAGGATCCCCTCGGACAGCTTGAGCTCCAGCGTCTCGGTATCCATGGAGGGGTTGTCCTCGTGGATCTTGATGACGCGGCCCCGCGGATTGTTCTCGTTGGCCCGCTCGCTCTTGAGCTGGGAGTTGACCTTTGAACTCACCGCAGACAGTACGATCAGGCGGAAGATTGCCAGGATGAAGGCGAACACGCCCACTGCCGTGATGGCGTAGCCGATGTAGCCCCCCTGATGCCAGCGCTCTTCCAGGGTCGGGCTGTTGATCATTGCCGCGAGGTAGGAGCCGCCGGTAGGACCGGTGGGGTCGACACCGAAGCGCTTCATGCCGCTGTCTGCATTGGCCAGCGCTTCCGCAAGGTCGTTGTAGTTGCCGGAGGGCTGGCGCGCCAGCACTTCGAGGGTTCCCTTGGAAGGCACGTAGGTCAGGTAATCACCTTCCTCGGAGATCACGTTGAACACGCCGATACGCACGACGTCCTGCATGACTTTGTCGCCGTTCGGCTTGGCCACTTCGGCCTCGAACCTGACTACCTTGCCGGACTCGATCATCTCGCGCTGCAGTTCAAACCAGACGCGCTCAATCTCCTCGATGCTCGGCAGCCGGTCGCTGCTGCTCATCTTCTTGATCAGCTCGTTCAGGTACTCCTCGCGGTTCGGGAACTCGGCGCTGGTGATGGAGAACTCCAGATTGCTGGCCAGGTCGCCGGCGGTGGAGGTCAGGTGACCGAACAGCTCAGACAGTGTCCCCAGCCGTTCGCGCAGCACTTCCTGTTTCTGGCTGATGAGGAGTTCATTTTCCTCGAACTCATTCTCCAGCTCGGAACTGATGTTCTCCTGACGGGTGCGCTCGTCCTCGGCTTTCTTGAGTTCGGCGGCCTGGTTGGCCTTGTCCCGCTGGAAGCGCTGTTCGCGCTGGCGGTTTTCCTGCATTTCCGTGGTCTGGCCCTGCTTGACAAACTCCAGCAGCTGTTCCAGCGACTGCGCGTCATCCTCTTCCGGCGTGCTTGCCTGGGAGGCTTCGGCCGCAGCCTCTTCCTGCGCACTGAGGGGGGCCGCGCTGAGCGTCAACACGCCGCACAGGGTGAGTGCGGCAGCGGATACGAATTGCTTAATCATTTACTTGGCCTCCGGCGCGGGAATGGGCATGTTCATCAGATCAATGGAAGCTTCCTGACGCGCAATGCGCAG
>JAWLGG010000527.1:0-2677 GCA_041685155.1 Chromatocurvus sp. | reverse complement strand
GGCAACAGCTACAGCGCGACGGCCTGGGCCGGCTATGAAGGCTGGCGGCACGCCCAGCCGGCGCTGGGACTGACCTACTGGCGGCGCGGCAGGATCAGCGGTGAGGATGTGGAGCTGGGCTTACCCGGGGTGCCTTTCCCCTACGCGGCCCCGGTCGTCGACCCACAGCGCTTCGGTGGTGAGCAGGTGGAACTGGCTGCCCGCCTTAAGCTACCGCTCGCCGGCACTGGCTTCGCCCTCGAGGCCGAATACCGCATTCCGCTCTGGCGCGACCTCAACGGGCCGCAAAGCGGTCTGAACTATAGCTATCGAATCGGGCTGCAGTATGACCTCTGAGCCCCGCCAACCCCCGCTGGACTACGCCCAGCTGCTGCATCAATGCGCCGGCGATACAGGGCTGATGACCGCGGTACTGGAGAGCTACCGGACCGACGGCGAGACGCTTCTACGCGCCATTACCGAGGCCGCGGCGGCAGACGATCGCGACGCCCTCTCCCAGCATGCGCACAGCCTGAAAGGCATGGCAGCTTACCTGCGGGCCGGTGAGCTCGAACGGCTGGCGCAGTGGCTGGAGACCGGGGCCGACAGCGCACCGCAAGGCGCAATCGCCGCTACCATCCAGCAGCTCGAGGCCGCGCACCAGGCAATGCTGCGCTACCTCAACCAGGGCTGACCTGACCAGGCTGCTGAACTACTCAGGCGTCTCGCCGCGCTGACCTGCAAGCGCCCGACCAAGCAGCACACGCAGCCGCTCCAGCTCCTCGTTGCAGCGACGCAGCGGGTCGTAGGGGCTAAGTCCATCGCGCAGCGCTAGCTCGAGCGCCCCCGCACGGCGCTGTAAACTGTTCGCCCCGAGCATTCCTGCAAGCCCCTTGAGCGTGTGGGCTTCACGCTGCGCGGTGGCGATATTGTCTTCGTCGAGGGCAGTCAGCACCCTCTCGGCGAAGTCGCCGGTGGTCTCCCGGAAACGCTCACTAACTCGCCAGTACCGCGCCGGATCTCCACCCAGTCGCCGGACAGCGCCTGCATAGTCAACGCCCTCCAGCCGCGGCTCTTCGGGCACCGGAGCACAGCCCGGGACGACGTCCTTCGCGGCCGGCTCCGGCGCGGCAGGCTCCGGCGCGACCTGCTCTGGGGCCGACGACTCCGCCGCGGCTTCCTGCGGCGCTTCTACCTCTGTCGGGCGGACTGGTCGCGGCACCAGCGCCAGAATCGCTTCGCAGAGCGCCGCCCCGGTGTAGGGCTTGCCAAGGAAATCGTCCATGCCCGCATCAGTGGCCTGGCGCCGGTCTTCCTGCAGGACACTCGCCGACACCGCGAGCACCGGCAGCGCGCCCAGGCCCGGCATGGTCCGCAGCTGCCGCGTCGCTTCAAAGCCGTCCATAACCGGCATCTGGCAATCCATGAGCACGGCATCGAAGCGCTGCTCGCGCAGTTGCTCCAGCGCATCCCGGCCATGGTCGGCCACCACAACGTCTGCGCCCGCCGCATTGAGCATATCGGTGGCAACTTCCTGGTTCACCACGTTGTCCTCAACGAGAAGCAGCCGGAGCCCCTGGAGCGGTCGCTCCTCGGCCACCAACGACATCCCGACCTCATCGCCCCCGCGCTCGATAAATTCCAGGAACCGCAGCAGCTCGGCTTCCTCAACAGGCTTGGCAAGCACCGCATCACAGAACTTGCCAACACCGCCCTCGAGCTGTGCCGAACCGTTGAAGGCGCTGATGATCGCCAGCTTCGGACCATCGCCCCCGGGGTAGCCGGCCCGCACCGCCTCGGCGAAGGCAGCGCCGTCCATGCCGGGCATCCGCCAGTCGGTGAGGATCGCGTCATAGGGTGCCTTGTCCCCGCCGACCAACGCACCGAGTGCATCCTCTGCCGTGATGAACTCATCGACTTCGCAGCCGAGACGGCGCAGGAGCCGGCCGAGCACCAGACGCGAGGTGTTATTGTCGTCAACGATCATCAGCCGCTGGGAAAACGGCGCGCACTCCGCCAGCGCCTCGGCGGCGGACTGCACCGGCAACGTCGCGGTGAAATAGAAGGTGCTGCCGCGGCCGGCCGTACTCTCGAGCCAGATCTCGCCGTCGAGCATGTGTACGATATCCCTCGAAATCACCAGCCCCAGCCCGGTGCCGCCATAGCGCCGGGTGATTGAGGTGTCCGCCTGGGAAAACGGCTGGAACATCCGCGCCTGCTGGGCTTCGGAGATACCGATGCCCGTATCGGACACCTCAAACTGCACGCGCCTGGCGCCCTCCAGCGCCTCCAGCTCACAGACCCGTACCAGCACCTGCCCCTCTTCGGTGAACTTGACGCCATTAGAGGCGAGGTTGACGATTACCTGGCCCAGGCGAACCGGATCACCGACAAACGCGGCCGACTCGAGGCCGGGGGTCTCCACATCGATGATGAACTCGATGTTTTTTTCCTCGGCCCGGGGGCCGATCAGCGCCGACACCTTGCCGAGCACCTCCGACAGCCTGAACGGGACGCTGTCGAGTTCGAACTTGCCAGCCTCGATTTTAGACAGATCGAGAATGTCATTGACGATACCGAGCAGGGAATCCGCGGCGCTGTTGATACGACCGAGATAGTGACGCAGCCGGTCGTCGGCGGCCAGCTTCAGCGCCAGCTGGCTCATACCCACGATCGCATTCATCGGGGTGCGTATTTC
>JAWLGG010000526.1:0-2685 GCA_041685155.1 Chromatocurvus sp. | reverse complement strand
GGGCGTGGGGCGATTACTCAGCCCGACCGACTGCATCAAGGATCGTCTCGCTGGCTACTACCACTGGAAGGATGAACAGAACTTCCACCAGGCGGTGGCTGTTGCAAGGCGCCAGCCGGTGCAGTGGCACAACCTGCAACGCTGGCATCGTAGGGCAACGATGCGTCGTTTTCGCGATAAGCTGCCACCATTCCCCCGGTTTCAGAGAGATAGAACATGAGCAATTCACCTGCCTCCAGTGGTTTTCTGCGCTCCGCGGGCGAAAGCATCGGTGCTTTCCTGGCGGGCATACCACCGGCAATAAACGACCTCTTCGCAGGCATCAGCGCCGGTGCCGGCGTGCATGGCTTTATGGACTGGACGGCACTCATTATCGGCCTGGCCCTTCTTATTTCAGCGATCCGGGGTTTCACTCGCGGTGGCATCGTCGGTCCGATGCTCCGTGGATTCATCGGCCTTCTGGCGATGGGGTGGGCGGTAAGCTGACGTGGTCTCCGGCGCCAACTGCGATAAGCCAAGGTCAATGAGTCGCCACTGGAAATGAATCTCGGGCAGGGCCAGGATAGAGAAATCGACAGCGTTGGAGAACTGGCATGCGCCACAGCACGAGATGGTTTCTGATTCTGGCATTGAGTCTATCGCCCCTACCGGCGGCGGCGTGGTCGGACCACAGCAGTCTGCTCTGGCCTCTGGTTCGCGAGATGCCCGAAATGCAGGAGGCGACGCTCCAAGTGGAGACGCTGGAGTCTTTCCTCGCAGCGCAGGGCAGGGGGCTCGAAGTCCTGCTCGCCGAACACGAGCGTCATTCCCGGCAGGTCTTTTCTCACTATGCGCCGCGCCCCGACGCATTGGCCTTCCGCGCCCAGGCCGACGACCCGCGTCGCGCCTTCCTGCATGCCCTGCGGGTGAATCCTACGCTCGCCTACATGCCTTATATCCAGCTGACGGTGGAGGATGTGCCTGGCGAGGAGGTGCTGGGCTGGTCGCGGTTAAGCTTTCTGACGGTCGGGAGTTCGCATCGAAGTGTGAGCTATCGTGCGCTCGAGGCGGGCAGCTATATTTCCCCGGCCCGGGTTCTGGCAAGCGCCAGCGATGAACCGGATTTTGGCATGGATATCGGTCTTTTCGTCGATAATCAGACACCGCACGGTCAGCGCTACGGGTTTGGCCTGCAACCCTTTGGCAACCCGAATCTGGAATACGGCTCCCAGGCGCCGTTCCACATGGGTTTCTACCATCTCGACTTCCTCACGCGCACCCTGCAGCCGGCTCTTCTGCGCACCTATCCGGCCTGGCGGGTCTCGCTCTTCGGCGAGCTGGCCGACTTTGCCTTCGCGGCGGGGCACGACTATTGGGGATGGCGCTTTGCCGGCTGGGCCCTGCACTATATCGGCGACCTGAGCCAGCCCTATCATGCACAGCCGCTACCTGGCATCGGCACGCTGGAGGCGTTGTGGCTTGTGGTCCGTGGGCGCACCAGCGAGGCGGTGCAGCTGGTTTCCAACCGTCATGGCGTCATTGAGTCTTACCAGTACGGGCGACTTGCGGAGCTTTTGCGCAATGGCGCGTGGACCTCGGACTTGCTGCAGGCGATTGCCGTGCCCGAACAGGTTCCCGCCTGGACGGACAGCACACTGGTCGAGGCACTGGCCTCAAGCAGTGTGGCGGCGGGTGGGGCCCTCGATGCGGCGCTGGAAGCCCATGTGCCCGCACGCTATGTTTCTGATCCCGCATTTGAATGGACTGGGTCTGGTGAGGAGTTGCAGCTGGTGGAGACGATACGCGCGGCCGGAGGCGAGGAGGCGCTGATGGCGCTGGACGCGATACTTGCCCGACAGCTGGCGCGTTTCTCTCGCTATGCCCGTGCCTGGATTGCGCGTTTCAGCCGACCCCCGCGATCCGGGGAATGAAAACGCCCAGGGTATGGCGCTAGCAGCAGTTACCTCGATGACTCATGCCTGGCTCGCGCTTGTTTATTCGGCAGAACCTGCGCTAGCCGTTTCGGGCTCCGCGTCGGCGCCACCGGCACTGCACGGACCTACCCCGGGGGTCGCTGTAGTCAGAGTGGATAATGATAGTAGCGACCGGAGTACCTCGGCAGCTGCGTGTACTTCGAGTGCAGGAACTCGACGATATCGATCAGCTGAGCTACGGTCATGTCCCCGGTGAAATCGGGCATCGGCGAGACGGGCTCTTCATTGTCGCTGGCCGCCTCACTGCGGGACTCTTCCTGCACCCGCATCTGCGGCGCGACGCGGTGGTTCGGGTTGACGATCGACGTCAGCAGGTCACCGTAGTGCTCCACCTGTATGAGCCTGCCACCTAGCCTGACCTGAAAGTCGGGATCCTCGGGCTGCTCAATGTCGGAGTCGGCTACCGTGTGGCACTGTGGGCAGCCCAGTTTCACGAAGGCCGCTTTGCCCTGCTCGACATCACCATCGGGCAGGACGAAACCCTCTACCGGTGGCCGGTCCTCACTGCAGGCGGCGAGTGCGGTGACGAGCAGGAGCGCGAACCCGTGCCGGGCCCTCGGAACGGGTGACGTGTAATTCATGGCCTTCCTCCAGATGACTCATTGACTCCAAGCATAGTGCAGTGAGCGCCAGGTTGCCTTGACCTTGATCAATGGGGGCTCAGGTTTGCGTCCTTACTGCCGGTCGTATTGTCAATCTACCGACTGCATTT
>JAWLGG010000525.1:0-2687 GCA_041685155.1 Chromatocurvus sp. | reverse complement strand
AATCATCATCTAGGGACTGGTGGACCGTCATTGTTAAGTGCAATGGGTTCATTTGCAGACGGGTACACCATGTATCCAACGCTTCTCGGAACAAGCTTCCGAGACTACTCGCAACCGGGTCTCAGAATGGAGCAGGGCCATCGTGGTAATACAATTATTTACCCGACTGTACCTGGCACAAATTTCCGTGACTATTCACAACCTGGATGGACTACTGGCCGGTAACGGAGAAAGATGGTGCTTAGCAATAGGCACCAAGCGGTGTTTAAACAAGTAGGACTGTGTTTGCCCGTGTCAGTAACCAAGATTAGCGATCCGCAGCCGCGATGCGCCCTGTACTGAGCGATACTGAGCCGGGCAGGCCCCGGCGTTTTTTGTGGGTGTGACTACGTCAGAGCGCCTCTGAGCGGCTATTCGGCATCAAAGCGAACATACTTGGTGAAGATGCATCGTTTGTCAGCTTGTGCAACTCGGTTGCGCGTCAGATGCCGCAGTGGTGGCAGAATTCAAAGGCCATGCGGGCCTGCAAAATGCGTCTGATAATGGCACTAACGCCGGCAGGCGTGCTCAAGAAGCAACTCAGCAATGGTCGCCGGCTGGGCACTAGTCCAGGTCTGTCGAAACAAAGGTATCTCTTCGCTGGTCACCAGTCGCTCTTCAAGGCGGTAGGACGTCGCCTGGGTTCGAAGTCGCCTGCCGGGACAATCAAGCTCGTACAGCACAAGGCGGGTGTCATAACGCTCCCCGCTACTCAGGTGTTCGACACTCCCGGTACTGCTACGCACCCATACGGTGACATTCCGCCCGGAGCGGCTGAGTGAGTGCGTATCGATATAGAAAAGGGTATCGGAGACTGATTTGCCGACAAACTGCCATCTGTCGTCCACTCTTCTGGATTGGACTTGGGAAAGGTCGCGTACAGAAAGCGTATAGGCCCCCATACGATCATCGTAGGATTGGACGAACAGGTAATAAGTATCGGTGTCCGGCAGGGCAACGACAATGCGCGAGTCAGTTCCTTCACCGCCGTCATCGTCCTCGACAGTCCAGCGGTTATCCATCAGCAGCCCGGTTTCGCGACCCAGAAATGCCACCGTATCGAACTCGCGAGACATCACATCGATCTGCAGCTGGTGCCCCGCGTTGCCGCGAAGCTGATAACCGCTGTACGGGATGCCACCCAGCGTCGGGCTGTCTCTGTCTAGTCTGCCTCGATATTGGTGCCCGATCTCGATGGTCGGTGACTGTACTATCTGCTCGATCATTCTGACTAACTGCGCAACATCCTCATCCAGCTCTTCGTCGAAGGCCGAGCCAGGCGGAAAGCTTTCCCGGTTGGCCTCGGTAAACTGCAAGGCTCGCAACTTGCGGACCGGGACCGCAAAGTTGAGGTTCTGGCCGCCACTCATGATGAGCGTGGCAATGCCAATGACGTCACCGCTCTCGGCGAGCACCGGGCCGCCGGATGACCCCGGTGATATGGGCGCGGTTATCTGGATCAGGTCCATACCGTCTTTCTCGCGGAAAGCGGACACCACGCCTCGGGAGGTAGAGCCCTCAAGCCCCAAGGGTGCACCGAAGGCCCAGACGTCATCGGCGACCTGCACCCTGTCTTCGGAGAGCCGCAAGCCCTGCCTTTCAGAATGTGCTGTCGGTAGCACCGCAAGGTCGTTTTCGACGTCTATCGCCAGCGCATAAGGCGCTGTGGCAATCAGCCGACCTTGCAAATCAAAGATCTCCACCCAAGCGGCATCTGCAACAACATGAGCGTTGGTGACGACATGGCCACCTTGAATGAAAAAACCACTGCCAAGGGAAATTTCTTCGCCACTGCTGTTTTGAGCGCGCAGCGTGAGAGTGTTGTCGAGTGCCGTGTCGACCAGCGCCCGGCGGGATACTGGCGGCTCTGCATCGACCTGCTCTATTGCGGGCGCAACCTCTGAAGGCGCGGGAGTTTCAGGTGCGGTCTGCGGTGACGTGGCCGCACATCCCGCCAGGAAGATCATTAGCGCGGCCGAAAGCATCGACGTAGGGGCTTGCCTGATTGCGGCACCAAATAGTTTCATCCCCTGCCTCCCGACCTTCCGGCGGCCGTCCCCCCTGTGAACGCATCGCGCCCCTTAGGCGCAACCTTGTGCCACAGCAATGGAACGATAATCACCAATCATCCTAGCGTGATCCTTCCTATAGGTGAAATCGGGGCCGGACTCGGCCTGCTGACGGTCTCAGAATACGGCACCTCGACCGTCGCGCAAGATACGACTAGGCCCGCAAAAAGAACCAGGATCGGCGGGGTAGTCGCGCAGCAGTCATGGGCGCCCCCCGTCTGCGATGGTCTGCCCTCACTGGAGTCTAGGCGCAGAGTCCCGGCATATCCATTGACCGGCCCGGCCACCGTTGGCTATCTTCCCGCGCTCCACAACCGCAAGGAGCGAGCGATGTACATCCCTCTCAGGATCGGCGAAACCACCACCATCATGGACCCAGCGACCGGCCAGCCCGTCACCGTGCGCGTGGACGCCATCGAGAACGGCAAGGCGTCGATCACCGTGGTGGCGCCGCCAGGCACGTCGGTGACGAAGGTGCGCGAGGGCGAGCAGGAGCTGGAGCTGGAGCCGCGCGTGCTCCACTGACCAACCGCTGACCCCGGGGCTGATAGGGTTGGCCTGCTCGCCTGGGAAGCCGGC
>JAWLGG010000524.1:0-2694 GCA_041685155.1 Chromatocurvus sp. | reverse complement strand
CAGGATTTCCTCGAAATCCTGATCTGGGGACGTTCGACCGAGCGAGCCGGCTTGCTAGCGGATCAGCTGCGCGCGAGTGAAGGGGTCAGCATCAGCATCGCGAAAGACCTGCCGGCTGCTGCGGCAGCGGCCGACGTGATTACCACGGTCACCTCGGCGCGGGAACCGGTACTGCACGGAGACTGGGTGTCACCCGGGACACACGTGAACCTGGTGGGGTCGGCGGTACCGACGAACCGCGAAGTCGATCGTGCGCTGGTGGCGCGCGCCCGCTACATCGTCGACTATCGCCCGGCGGCAAGGGCAGCCGCCGCGGAGCTTCTCGAGGCCATCGAGGCAGGCGTGCTTGACGAGTCACACATCGTCGCTGAAATCGGTGAGGTCGCTGGCGGCACCGCCATCGGGCGTCGGGATGATGCGGAGGTCACCCTCTACAAATCCCTGGGCATTGCGGCACAGGATCTCGCTGCCGCCCACGCGGTCTACACGCAGGCCGTAAAGGACGGCATCGGCAGCGATATCGACCTCATGGATACGCGGTCTTCCTGATAAAGCGGTCGCCGTGACAAAACAATCTCCCTGATAACGCGCTCGCCCCGGTGAGCCACTTTCAGTCGCGGTACCGGGCGAGGAACGCCTCGGACTGCAGAATCTCCTGCAACTCTGCCCCGGAGAGCGGGCTCCTGCCGCCTCCCGCGCAGGTGGGGTCGCTGAGCAGGCGGAGCAGCGCGTCACGCATGCCTGCCACCGCGCTCTGCAGCACCAGCCCGGGGAACAGGGCGATGCGCACGCCGAGAGCGTCGAGCGCTGCGGCGCTGGCCGCGGGGTCGTGCATCGTGTTGTAGACCAGCGGCACGTCGGCGCCGACACACTCAGCCAGACGGGCTACATCCTCATGGCGTACCAGTCGTTCCGCGAACACCAGGTCTGCTCCCGCCTCGCGATACGCCGCGCAGCGTTCGATAGCCTCCCCCGGATCTGTCGCGTCCGTCCGCGCACTCAGCAGCATGCTCCCGGAGTCGCGGGCATCCAGCATCGCCGAAATCTTCCCCGCCATCTCATCAATACTCACCAGCGGACGCGAAAGCAGCGCCGCCTGTGGCTTGACCAGTACCTGGTCTTCAACCTGCACGGCCGCAGCGCCGGCCCGCTCGAAGCTGCGCATGAGCCGCGACGCGTGCGGCGCCGCCCCGAAGCCGGAATCCACGTCCACAATGACAGGAACTGAAGTTCTCTCCGCCGCCCGATCCACCGCGGAAAGCAGCTCGGGCAGGGTGACCAGGCCAATATCCGGCAATCCGAGCTGCGAGAAAGATACCGCCGACCCGGAGAAGAACACGGCCTCGAATCCCGCCTGCTCCGCGAGCAGGGTAGAGAGCGTATCGAACACACCTGGAGCGACGATCACCCGTGGCTCCGCGAGCCGCTGCACAAAGGCGTCGCGGGTCTGCGCGGCTGTCGTTGCATTGACCGTCATGGGATCACAGCCCCAGACCATTGGGATTGATGATGGCGGCGTCGTCAAGCGACGTCTTGACCCTGCGCAACAGCGCCGTCGATGTCGCATCGCGGTCGCGCAGATAGGGGTAGACACGGCCGATCTGCAGGTGCGCGGCACCGTGTCGGTACATGATGTCGATCACCGCCTCTTTCATGGTCTCTACCAGCTCGCGCGCCGCGGGGTTATCCGGGTAGCGCGGCAGGGTCTCGAGCATTTCCGCCGGCGCCACCCTCTCATGAAACAGCTCGAGGCGATCCTTCCAATACCAGACGGGTTCGTAGAGAAAACCGTTGCGCCCCAGTCCGGCAAAGGTCTCCACCACAATCACGTCAGTCTCCGACATGCGCGCCTGCATGGTCTCGAGGTAGGCGTGGTAGTCGGCGCGAAACGCCATCACCGCCGAGTTGGGCAGAATCCCGTGTATGGGGAGCATACGGCGACCCTGCATGTCTGTCAGCGGCAAGTGTGGAAAGGGCTGGCTGCGGATCATGCCGATCGCCGCATCGGGGATTTCCTGGCCGTGCTGGCTTACCGCAGAGCGAAGCTCGTCGATCTTTGCCCGCAGCAGCCGGTCGCTGCGGGCATCGGCAATGAAGTGCGCCGTGAAGGCGGGGTCCTCGAAGGCGCTGCGACCGGCCACAACGGCGCGCATCCCGCGCCGCAGCCCGCCCACCACACTGTGCGCGCCGGAGATTATGGTCAGCAGCTTCCTGAAGTCTGCGCGCAGCCCCCGCTCTCCCGCCTGAATCCCCGCGATGGCGGCATCCATGCCGATCAGCTCGCTCGCGATGCCCGTCCGTGCGGCGTCGCGCATCGCCGCGAACATGGCGTCGAAGTCGGCAAACGCAAACGAGAGCCCGCCATAGGCCGACGGTCGCTCCTCCAGTTCGAGCGTTACCGTTGCCTTGATACCGAGCGCGCCGGCATCGTGGGTAAACAGGCCGGTAATATCCGGGCCGTAGGGACGAAAGAACGGCGCATGCCCTGGCTGCGCGTCCATGCCGGTGCGCAGCAGTTCACCGTCGCCCGTGACGATCGTGAAGCCAAGCGCCGCAGCGGCCGTGGTGCCCGTCTGTCCCGACCCGAATGTCGCAGAACCCTGGGAAAACGAGCCTCCGACCGTGGCGCGTCCACCGGAAAACGGGCCCCAGAACGTGGTTCTCACCCCATGGGCCGCCAGGGCCTCATCCAGC
>JAWLGG010000523.1:0-2694 GCA_041685155.1 Chromatocurvus sp. | reverse complement strand
CGAACAGCAGTGTCAGATTCTGGGGGTTCTCGAAGGCAACCCAGGTGGCGCGGTCGCTGATCGCGTAGGCATCCATGGCGGCGGCGGTGTTGAGCGTCGGCCCCATGCCGCCGCCCAGTTCGCGATACCAGGAGCCATCCGGTTCGATACCGGCCGCTTCCCACAGGCGCTGCTCGGCCCGGTGGGTGCCGCTGTCGTCACCGCGGGATGCGAAGGGAGCCTGGGTTTCGGCGATGCGCGCCAGGGCGTCGGCCACCGTCTCGGCATCGGCAATGCCTGCGGGGTCTCGGTCGGGCCCGATAACCACGAAGTCGTTATACATCACGTCGGCGCGCTCGCTGGCATATCCCTCGCTCACGAAGCGCTCCTCACCGTCGACATCGTGGACCAGCAGGCTGTCGGCGTCGCCGCGGCGGGCAATCTCGAAGGCCTGGCCGGTGCCCACAGCCACCACGCGAACGTCGATGCCGGTGGCCGCGGTAAACGACGGGATGATAGCGCCGAACAGCCCCGAGGCCTCGGTGGAAGTGGTGGAGGCCAGCACGATATAGTCGCCGCGCGCCTGGGCCTGGCTGATGCCGGCCAGTACCAGGGTGGCGAAGGCCAGGGGGAGGAAGACCAGGGAACGCTTTATCATCGGAGATGCCTTGTTGCCGAGCCGGGTGTCTTGCCGTTCGCTACCAGACCAGCTCGCCGCGCAGGAAGGCGCGACCCTCGGGCGTCTGCGGCTCAGCGAAGAAGCGGTCAGCCGGCGTGTACTCGATAAGCCTGCCGCCGTAGAGCAGCACCACCTCGTCGGCGAGGCGGCGGGCCTGGTTCAGGTCGTGGGTGGTCATGACAATGCGGGTGCCGCGCCGGTGGAAATCGAGCACGGCGTCCTCCACGGCGCGGATCGCCGCCGGGTCCAGCGCCGAGGTGGGCTCGTCCAGAAACAGCACCTCGGGGCGTGTCAGCCAGGCCCGGGCGAGGGCCAGGCGCTGCTGCTCGCCGCCGGAGAGCACCCTGGCCGGGCGTTTCTCCAGCGCCGCCAGGCCGAAGCGCGCCAGGGCCTCCCTGGCCCGTTCGCACCGTTCGCATCGCGGCGTGCCGGTAACGGCGAGGGCGTAGGTGAGGTTGTCCAGGGCGCTGCGCCGCAGCAGCACCGGACGCTGAAAGGCCATGGCCTGGCGGGGCATGGTGCCTTCCCAGTGCACCCGTCCCGCGCTGGGCGCGAGCAGGCCATGGGCCAGGCGCAGCAACAGGCTCTTGCCGGCGCCGTTGGGGCCCATCACCAGGGTGCGGTGGCAGCCGGCCAGGCGCAGGGTCAACGGATGCAGCAGCACCTGGTCGCGGTGGGTGACGCTGACGGCCGCAAAGGCCAGCGGCGCGATAGCGTCGGCTGCGGTCATGACGGCGGCGGGGGGATGGCGCATGTGATTCATCCCAGCCTCCGGCGCGCCGTCTCGCCGACCAGGTGGGCGGCGGCGTTGACCAGCAGCACCAGCCCCAGCAGCAGCAGGCCGAGACCCAGGGCCAATGGCAGGTTGCCCTTGCTGGTCTCCAGCACGATCGCGGTGGTCATCACCCGGGTGACGCCGTCGATGTTGCCACCCACGATCATCACCGCTCCCACCTCGGCGCTGGCGCGACCGAAGCCGGCGAGGATCACCGTGAGCAGCGAGAAGCGCGCATCCCACAGCAGGGTGGGGATCATGCGCGGCCGGGAGACTCCCAGCGATTGCAGCTGGTCGCGGTACTCGCCGTGTAGCTCCTCGATCTGCTGCCGAGTCAGGGCGGCGATGATCGGCAGGATCAGGATCACCTGGGCGATCACCATGGCGGTGGGAGTGAAGAGCAGGCCGAACTGGCCCAGAGGGCCGGCTCGGGAAAGCAGCAGGTAGACGGTCAGGCCTGCCACTACCGGCGGCAGGCCCATCAGGGCATTGAGCGTCACGATAAGGGCGCCGCGCCCGGGGAATCGCCACAGGGCCAGCGCTGCCCCCAGCGGCAGGGCGAGCAGGGCGGCCACCAGTACCGCGGTCAGCGACACCTGCAGGGAGAGCGCCACGATGCCGAGCAGCACCGGGTCCATGCCCAGGATCAGGGCCAGGGCGGTCTGAAAGGCATTGGCATCACTGGGCATCGCGACCTCCTGTTGTGTCTGGTTGCATGATGGACGTTTGGCTGACGAATGGCATCCAACGGTGGACGTCATGCCGCCTTGTGCATCATAAAGCGACTCGCCACGTTGAGGCGGCGATGCGAATCGATGGCCGAACCGGGGCAGGGGCGTGCCTGCTACCGGCTCGAGCCCTCGACCTCTCCCAGCCTGAGCACGTGATAAATGGCCCGCCACAGCGTCCAGGCGTCTCGCCAGTGGGAAGAGACCTCGACATGCCCGATCCCCTCGGCTTCGAAGAGTCGCGCCTGATCGGAGGAGAGGGCATCTTTCAACCGCCGCGAGTGGCTGATCGGAATCACCCGGTCGTCAGGGCCGTGCACCAGCACCAACCGTGCCGTGAGGGCATCCAGATCACGGGAGGCAAGGTCCAGCGCGTTGAACTGATCGAGCAGCGATGACGGCAGGGCTTCGATCAGTGATGTTACCCGCGCCGGGTCACGATTGGTCACCAACTCATACAGCGCCTTTCCCTGGGGCCCCATCTCGGCCACGCCATGGTCGGACGCCTCGTCCCCGGCCAGGCGACGTCGCGC
>JAWLGG010000522.1:0-2698 GCA_041685155.1 Chromatocurvus sp. | reverse complement strand
AAGACTTTGTGGACGACAACGTGCGCATGCGCATGGAGCGTGTCAGCGGGGTGTCCGAGGTAGAGATCATGGGAGGAGCCCAGCGACAGCTGCAGATTCACGTCGACGCGGCAAAGCTGGCGCAGCGGGGTATCGGCCTGACCGATGTGCGCGACGCGGTCAGGCAGCGCAACCGGGATACCTCCGCGGGCGATCTCGATGACGGGCAGCAGCGCTACCTTGTACGCACGGTTGGCCGCTTCGACAGCGAGCAGGAGGTGCTCGACCTGATCCTGGCCCGACGCAACGGTACCGACGTGCGGCTCGCCGATGTCGCCACGGTCACGCTGGACCACTTCGAGGTGCGCCAGGTGTCGGTCACCGATGACGAGCGCAGCGTGACACTGTCCGTAAAGCGTGAACCCGGCTCCAACGTCATCGACATCAAGTACGACATGCTCCGGGTCGTTGCGGACCTGCGCGAGGAGGTTCTCGAGCCCAATGGCCTGCAGATGGTGCTGGTTGGCGATGACGTTCGCTATGTCGAGGCCTCGGTCCGGAACGTGGTCAAGAATCTGCTGCTGGGAGCGGTGCTTGCCGCGCTGGTGCTGTTCCTTTTTCTGCGCACCTTTCGCGGTACGCTCATCGGCTTGATGGGCATGCCGGTGTGCATTATCGCCGCCTTCCTCGGCCTGCTGTTGTTCGGCAGGACGATCAACGTCATCTCGCTCGCGGGTATTGCCTTCGCCATCGGCATGACGGTAGACAATACCATTGTTGTGCTCGAGAGCATTGAGCAGGCACGCCGACGCGGGCTTTCGGCAGTGGAGGCCGCGGCGGCCGGCGTACGCGACGTCTGGACTGCCGTGCTTGCCTCCAGCGCGACCACCATCCTCGTCTTCGCGCCGGTGCTGCTGGTCCAGGAGGAGGCGGGGCAGATCTACTCCGATATCGCCATCGCCATATCCGTGGCCATCTTCGCCTCGATGCTGTTCGCCCTCGGGGTGGTCCCCGCCGCCTGTGCGCACATCGGTATCGGCGGTGCCGGGCGGCAGACCGCGAATGACCGGGCGCAGGCACGCATCCTCGGCTGGATTACCTGGCTCATAGACCGGCCCGTGCGGCGCGCCGTCACCCTGCTGGTCGGCCTGCTGTGCACCGTTGTAGCAGCCTGGTGGTTCATGCCGGCTGCGGAGTACCTGCCGGAAGGCGAGGAACCCAAGGCCTTTACCAGCATGACGCCACCGCCGGGCTACAGCCTCTCGGCCATGCTGGAAATCCACGACGAGATACGCGATATCCTGGCCGAGGCGCGGGCGGCTGAACCCGCCGCATTCGATCGCGGGGAGATCACCCTGCCGGCGCTCAAGTACTACACCCTGCGCACCAGCGCCGGTGGCCTGCGCGTGATGAGCGAGCCGGAACGCAGTGGGGATATCGAGGCCATGATGACGTCGCTGACCGACCTGTTCGAGAGTTACGAGGGCATGCGGGCATTTTCCGGTCGCGGCTCGATTATCTCCAGTAGCCAGGGCGGAACCCGTGCGGTCAATCTCGATATCGCGGGACCCGACATGGAAACCCTGTACCGCACGGCAGAACACGCCTACCGGCGCGCCGAGGCCCTGTTCGACAACCCCCAGATCGACTCGCGCCCGGCGTCGCTGTCGCTAGACCAGCCGCTGCTGCAGGTGCGGCCACGCTGGTCAAGGCTGTCCGAGGTAGGCTTCAGTGCCGATGGCTTCGGCTACGCCGTGGCATCGCTCAGCGATGGCGCCTTTGTCGACGAGTATTTCGTCGATGACGACAAGGTCGATATCTTTCTCTATAGCCGAGCGGGGCAGAGCCAGACCCCCGAGCAACTGGCGTCGCTGCCGCTGGCCACGCCCGCGGGAAGCGTTCTGCCCCTAGCGTCGCTCGCCGACATCGTGACCACCATCGACAGCGACACCCTGCGGCGTATCGATGGCCGACGTACCGTCACCCTGTCAGTGATCGCACCCCGGGACGTCGCCCTGGAAACCGCGGTGGAGCGCATTCGCTCGAACATGCTGCCGGCCATGCAGGCGGCGGGCGAGATCGACTCGGCGGTCGACATCAGCATTTCCGGTGCCGCCGACCAGCTCGATGCCACCCGCGCCTCCCTGTCGGAGAACCTGCTGGTGGCGGTGATCCTCATCTACCTGCTGATGGTGGCCATCTTCTCCCACTGGGGCTTCCCCCTGGTGATTCTCACGACCGTGCCGCTGGGCATCGCCGGCGGCCTGGTGGGCCTTGTGGTCGTGAACGGTCTCGGCACGGCACTGCAGGGCGCGGGGCTGCCCGGCATCGTGCAGCCCTTTGACATGATCACCATGCTCGGCTTCATCATCCTGCTGGGGACCGTGGTCAACAACCCGATCCTCATCGTGGAGCAGGCACGACGCAACCTCGAGGACCGCGATCTTCCCCTGCGCGAAGCGGTCAGTCGCGCGGTGGAGACGCGGCTGCGGCCCATTCTGATGTCCACCGCGACG
Organism: Chromatocurvus sp.; assembly: GCA_041685155.1. GTDB lineage: Bacteria > Pseudomonadota > Gammaproteobacteria > Pseudomonadales > Halieaceae > Chromatocurvus. The sequence continues at coordinate 203 of JAWLGG010000522.1, read as the reverse complement.
ACCGTGTTCGGCCTCGCACCGCTGGTCTTTCTGCCGGGCGCCGGCACGGAGCTGTACCGCGGGGTCGGCATCGTCGTGCTCACCGGTATCCTTGTCTCCATGGTGATCACGCTGACCTTCCTGCCCAGCCTGCTGGTCAACCTGCTGGGCCTGCGCCGGACGCGCCCCGCCTGACCGGCATCGCCGGCGACGTCAGGCTCTGT
>JAWLGG010000521.1:0-2700 GCA_041685155.1 Chromatocurvus sp. | reverse complement strand
GGCGCCTACTGGGGTAACGGATTCCACGAGGACGGCGTCGCCAGCGCACTGCGGGTCGCCAATGCCATGCCGGCACCGGGAGCCGGCTGAGGCGATGACCTCGTGCCTGTATACCGGCGTGCTGCGACACCGGCGCCACCTGCCTCGCCCGCACCGTTTCCGCTACCGCGTGTTCATGCCATTCCTGCGACTTGACGAGCTGCCGGCGCTGTTCGACGGCGTCCCGCTGTGGTCCGCCCGGCGTCCGGCCCCGGGCTGGTTCCGCCGCGCCGACTTCCTGGGCGACCCGGCACGTGACCTGGAGGACGAGGTCCGGCGCCGCATCCTCGAGGAGACCGGCAGACAGCACACCGGGCCGATCTACCTGCTGGCCAATCTGCGCTACTTCGGCCTGCAGATGAACCCGCTGTGCTGCTACTACTGCTACGCGGAAGACGGCACGACCCTTGAGTACCTCGTTGCCGAAGTGACCAACACGCCCTGGAACGAGCGTCACAGCTACGTCATGCAGGCCAGCGCCGACGGGGGCACCCTGCGCAGCGACTTCGACAAGAACTTCCACGTTTCGCCCTTCAATCCTATGGCGATGCGCTACCAGTGGCGCAGCAATACCCCGGGGGACCGGCTGGCGATACACCTGGCCAACAGCACCGACGAGGGTACCGTGTTCGACGCGACCCTGGCCCTTCGCGCCGAGCCACTGACCGCCGGCAACCTGAACCGCATGTTGCTGCGCTATCCCCTGATGACAGCCAAGGTGGCCGCCGCCATCTACTGGCAGGCACTCAGGCTGTTCATCAAACGCATGCCCCTATACCCGCATCCGAAAACAGGATCCTCTGGAGTTTGAGATGAACGACATCAGTGTCAGCAGAATCCGCCTGCTGCCGCAGGCACGCAGCCTGTTCAGCGGCGATCTGGCAAGGCGGATGCTGTTTCGCGTCCTCGACAACATCGGCACGGGCAGCCTCACGGTGCACGACGGTGGCGACACCTGGCAGTTCGGCAGCCACGCCACCGACGCGGAACCCCATGCCGAGGTCTTTGTCCACAACCGGGACGTCTACCGCAAGGTACTCACCGGGGGCACCATCGCCTCCGGCGAGGCCTATATCGAGGGTGACTGGTCGGCCACCGACCTGACCGAGGTCACGCGCCTGTTCAGCGCCAACCTGGGCCTGCTGGAGGCGATGGAGGCGCGTCAGCACTGGTACACGCGCCTGGGCCTGAGACTGGCGCACAAGTTCAACCGCAACACCCACGAGGGCTCAAAGCGCAACATTTCCGCCCACTACGACCTCGGCAACGACTTTTTCCGCCTCTTTCTCGACCCGACCATGATGTACTCCTCGGCGGTGTTCGAGCGCCCGGACGCCAGCCTCGAGCAGGCCGCCATCGACAAGCTGGACGCCATCTGCCAGCAGCTTGAGCTCTGCGCGGACGACCACCTGATGGAGATCGGCACCGGCTGGGGTGGCATGGCGATTCACGCCGCGCAGCGCTACGGCTGCCGCGTCACGACCACGACCATTTCCCGCGAGCAGTACGAGCATGCGTCACAGCGCGTGCGCGAGCTGGGCCTTCAGGACCGCATCACCGTGCTGTGCCAGGACTACCGCAACCTGCAGGGCCGCTTCGACAAGCTGGTCTCGATCGAGATGATCGAGGCCGTGGGTCACGACTTCTACAGCAGCTACTTCGACTGCTGCAGCCGCCTGCTCAAGGACACGGGGAAGATGGTGATTCAGGCCATTACCATCAGCGATCAGCGCTACGACCGCGCCCGGCGCAGCGTCGACTACATCAAGCGCTATATTTTCCCGGGCGGCTGCCTGCCGTCCCTCGCGGTAGTGGCGGACCATGTGGCCCGGGATACGGACATGCAGATGGTGCACCTGCGCGACATTACCCGCGACTATGCCATGACGCTGGCACACTGGCGCGAGCGCTTCATGCAGCAGCTGGACACCGTGCGCGAGATGGGTTTCGACGACCGCTTCATCCGCATGTGGGAGTTCTATCTGTGCTACTGCGAGGGCGGCTTCCGCGAACGCATCATCGGCACGGTGCAGCTCGCCCTCGCCAAGCCGGGCTATCGCCCGCCCGCCGCCGGCTGATCCCGTCCCCGCCCCCGCCAGCCTGCATATGGGGGTCAGTCGCTCAGGACCCGGTAGTCCCAGTGTGGTGACAGCAGGGCGCGGTATTCCGGCTGTGCATAGCGCCCGTCGATGAGCAGCGCGGCACCGCGATCCGTATCGCCCCGGATCACGCGCCCGAGAGACTGGTTCACCCGCTGCATCGCCGGGTAGAGGGACGCATAGCGGAAGCCGTCACCGTGCTGCCGCTGGAAGTGGTCCCGCTGCAGTCGATTATCGCGATCCGGCTGCGGCAGACCGGGCCCCACCAGCACCACAGAGGCGAGCTGGTTCCCGGGCAGGTCGATACCCTCACTGTAGCTGCCACCGAGCAGGCACAGGCCGCAGATATCGCGGCGCGTTCGCAGCAGCTCGCGCAGCTCGTCGCCTGCTGCGGCGCTGCCCGGAGCCGGCTGCACCCATAGCTGCCTGTCCCCCAGCAGGGGCCGCAGGTCCTCCACACAGTCGCGCAGGTAGCGGTGCGACGGAAAGAACACCAGGCAGTTGCCCGGCCGGGTCCCCAGCCAGTCGGAGAGCCGGGCCAGTAATCGGGGACGCGAGCGCT
>JAWLGG010000520.1:0-2713 GCA_041685155.1 Chromatocurvus sp. | reverse complement strand
GTTCTCGGACGCAAGCTGATCCGTCCGCGGGTGATCGAGAACATCCGCCTGTATCTGCATCAGCAGGTTGTTTGCCGAGGCACCGCCATCGACCCGCAGCGGTCGCATGCGCCGGCCCAGGTCCTTCTCCATCGCCAGCAGGATGTCCGCATTCTGCAGGGCCATGGCATCCAGCGTCGCCCGCGCAATGTGGCCGCGCTGGGTGCCGCGGGTCAGGCCGCAGACCAGGCCGCGGGCATCCGGTGCCCAGTGCGGCGCGCCGAGTCCCGTGAGCGCGGGCACGAACTCCACGCCGCCGTGGTCATCGACCTCCCGAGCCAGCGCTTCCACGTCTCCCGCCTTCCTGAACATCTTGAGGCCGTCGCGCAGGAACTGCACTGCCGCGCCGCAGATAAAGGCGCCGCCCTCCAGCGCATACACGGGCCTGCCGCCCTCTCCCAGCTGCCAGGCCACCGTGGTCAACAGGCCGGAGTGGGACTGCAGCCGCTCCGCCCCGGTGTTCATGACAATGAAGGACCCGGTGCCAAAGGTGCACTTGGCGTCGCCGACGCCGAAGCAGGCCTGGCCGAACAGCGCCGCCTGCTGATCCCCCGCAGAGCCGGTGATGGGAATACCATCGGGCAGGCCGGGCACATCCCGGGTGCGCCCCAGTTCTCCGGCGCAGGGGCGGATCACCGGCAGGATGTCGGCGGGCACCTCGAACAGGTCGAGCAGCCGGCTGTCCCAGGACAGGTCCTTGAGGTTCATCAACGACGTGCGGGCTGCGTTGGAAACGTCCGTCACGTGACTGTCGCCGCCGCTGAGCTGCCAGATCAGGTAGCTGTCCACCGTGCCCGCCGCCACGCGCCCGGACTTCAGCTTCGGCGCAAGACGCGGCGTGTTCTGCAACAGCCAGCGGAACTTGCTGGCAGAGAAATAGGGGTCCAGCACCAGTCCAGACTTGCCCTGCACAAGCTTCTCGTGGCCGGCAGCCTTGAGTGATTCACAGAATTCCGTGGTACGGCGGCACTGCCAGACCACTGCATCGTTCAGCGCCGCGCCCGTCTGCCGATCCCAGATCAGGGCGGTCTCGCGCTGGTTGGTAATGCCGATGGCGAGAATGTCGCTGCCCTTGCAGCCGCAGCGCCGCAATACGGCACGGATGCCCTTGAGCACCGACAGCCAGATGTCATCGACGCGGTGACTGACCCACCCGGGGCGGGGATACAGTTGCTCGAACTCATTGTTGACGCTGGCACACAGGGTCCCGTCCACCGTCATCAGGGCCACCGTGGTACCGGTGGTGCCCTGGTCGATTGCGAGTATGTATCCAGCCATATCAGGTCCCGTAGCCTTCCACCGCCTTGATCTCGAGGAAATCGGTAAAACCGTGGGCGCCCCATTCACGTCCGTTGCCCGACTGCTTGAAGCCGCCGAAGGGAACATCGTAACCGCCAGCGCCACCATTGATATGGATGTTACCGGCGCGGACACGTGACGCAACCCTGCGCGCGTGTTCGATATCGCCGCTCTGTACATAGCCGGCAAGGCCGTAGGGCGTATCGTTGGCAATGCGGATGGCTTCCTCTTCGTTCGTGTAGGGAATCATGACCAGTACCGGACCGAAGATCTCTTCCCTGGCAATGGTCATGTCATTGTTGACGTCGGAGAACACCGTGGGGCGAACGAAGTAACCGGTATCGAAGCCATCCGGCTTGCCCGGTCCACCGACCACGAGTTTCGCGCCCTCGTCGATGCCCTTCTGGATCAGCGTCTGCACACGGTCGTACTGCAGCTGGGACACCAACGGCCCCATCTGCGTGCCGGGATCCGACGGATCGCCGATAACCACTTTTTCTGCGGCTTCCCGCGCCACCGCCTCGGCCTCGGCGAGCTTTGCCGCGGGGACCAGCATCCGCGAGGGTGCGTTGCAGGACTGGCCGGTGTTGCTGAACATGCTGCGCACCCCCTGCTTCACCGCCGTGCCGAGATCGGCGTCCTCCAGAATAATGTTCGGCGACTTGCCCCCGAGCTCCTGGGTGACTCGCTTCACGGAGGGCGCCGCATTCTGCGCCACGAGTGTGCCCGCCCGGGTCGACCCCGTGAACGACATCATGTCGATATCCGGGTGTTGGGACAGCAGTGTGCCGACACCAGGGCCGTCGCCATTGATCATGTTGAATACGCCGGCGGGGACCCCGGCCTCGTGCATGACCTCGGTCCACAGCCACGCCGACAGGGGGGCGATTTCACTTGGCTTGAGAATCACGGTGCAGCCCACCGCCAGCGCCGGTGCCACCTTGCAGCCAATCTGGTTCATCGGCCAGTTCCAGGGCGTGATCAGGCCGCAGACGCCGATCGGCTCCTTGAAGACACGGTTGGGCCCCAGATTCTCCTCGAAGGGGAAGTCGCGCAATACCCGCGCCGCCTCCTGCAGGTGACCGAGACCGGTATGCGCCTGCGCCTTTTCGGCGAAAGTGATCGGTGCCCCCATCTCTTCACTGATGGCGGCCGCAATGTCCTTGTAGCGCTTCTTGTACACCGCGGCGCAGGACTCCAGCAGCTCGATGCGCTCCTCGCGCGAGGTAAGCGCGTAGCTGTCAAATGCACGGCGCGCCGCAGACACCGCGCGGTCGACGTCCGCCTCGCCACCCAGGGAAATGCGTGCGCAGACCGCCTCGGTTGCCGGATTGATGACATCAAAGGGATTCGGGCTTGCCGGGTCGACCCACTT
>JAWLGG010000519.1:0-2727 GCA_041685155.1 Chromatocurvus sp. | reverse complement strand
CCGGTGAGCAGGTGCACTGGCAGGGCAGGCCACAACCGCCGTCGCTGCTTTTCAATGCGGGGGCGCCGATTCTGCTGCTCGGGGCCATCGTCTGGTTCGGGGGCTATACTGAGCCCTTGCTGGCGATCTGGGAGAGTTATTCCCTCCCGGAGCTGCTGCCCTTCCTGCTGGTGCCGGTCATATTCTGCGGCCTGATCATTGCCAGCCACCGTTACAAGGCCGGCCTCTTTCGCTATGCGCTCACCAGTCAGCGCGCGCTCAGCCTCAAGCGGGGCAGGATCGAGCAGGAGGCGAGGCCAGAGCAGCTGCGGGTGTTCGACGTTATTCACCGACACGGGGGTACCGGCTTTGTGCGCTGGCGCAACGCGGACGCCCCCGTGAGCGAGAGTCGCAACCTCGGCTTTTACCGGATACCCAGGGCAGAGGAGGTTCTGCAGCTGCTGCAGAACTGGCAGACCGCCTGGCAGGAAGCGTCCGACACGCAGGCCGAGACAAGCAGCGCAGCCTTTCGCCAGGCGCAGAATGAGGATCCGCCGCCCGGGACAACGTCTGCAGTGGCAGTTGATGATACCGATGCGGCGGTGCAGCGCATCGTCCACCCGAAGTACGGCTTCTCACTTACGGTGCCTGCGGGCTGGGATGTCGACGTCACGCAGAACTACGATGGTCCCTGGCGGGTATTGGGCATCACCCTGCTCAAGCGCATTATCCGACCCGGCACGCCGCGGCCCTAAGATCCCGAGGACCGCGCGCCCTGGAACAGGCTGACCATCCGGGGCGGCGCGTCCACCGGCCTCAACATGAACATTCACCCGCCGGAGTCGGCATCGCGCATGCCGGATGAAGAGGAGGTGCTGAGCGACCGCTGGAGCAGGCTCCTGGGCGTTCCGGTGAAGTTCTTTGAGAAGGATATCGCCATCGCGGGCTTTAGGGGTTTCGCCCTGGTGCGTGAACTGCCCGCGGGCAGCAGCACCATCGGTTTCGGCAATCTGCCGGTAGCCGTGCTGTCGCGGCAGTGGTGGCTCACAGGCCATCATCTGTACCTGGAAATCCAGGGCATCGCACCGGCGGACTCGCCCGTGCTGCAGGAAACGATCGATCAGGTGGTGCAGTCGCTGCGGGGCCCAACATGAATCGCATCCGCAGTGTTGAAACCGCCTACGCTGCTGAAAGCGAATCCGCCGGATAGGTAAAGTATGCCAGCTTTCCATTCAGCGGCTCGGCGCGCGGACGCACTTCGGGCAAGTCTCTACATCGATCGGGAAGACTCGACGCGGCCGCTGACCATTTCCATCGCCGATCTCGCGAACCTTCGCATCAAGGCCGTTCTATTGCTGGATCAGAAGCGGCGTCCGCGAAACCACAACGTCCTGTCCGTTTTATGCAATGCGTAGTGCGGCACCAGTGGCATCCTCGGGTCAGTGTCATCAACAGACAGCACGGCCTGACAGGGGACCTCTCATGCACCATTCCAGAATCCGCCATGCCGCTGCGCTCGCCCTGTGCCCGGCATTGAGTCTTGTGGTGAGCAGTCTCATGGCTGCGGAATACGACATCAACTGGACCGGCACCGATGGCTACACAATGACCGGTTCCTTCAGCTTCAGGGACAGCTTGCTCGGTACCGGGCCCATCACCGGGGACGACATCGACTCACTGATCATTGAAGTATTTCAGAACGGAATCTCACAGGGCACCTGGAGCCTGGTGGGCGACGGCTTTGCGACACAGGATCTGCAGGACAATTTCAACTTCAATTTCGACACAAACTCGGAGTCCTTCCCCGGCCAGGTCAATGCCAACCAGGGTTCACCGGAGGGACAGATCTGGAACACCGGGGATGTTGGCAACGACTGCGAGCCCGTCGGCTTCATCAAAGCCTCCTTCGCTCAAGCGGTATGTGTCGATGGATCGCTCGCAGGCCTGCTCAGCACCGGGGGCACAGAAGCGGCCGATTCACCCCTGATCGCAACGCGCACGGATGGCACACCGGACCCTGCGCTCTTCGACGTCGGCGGCACCATATCGGGCCTGCTGGATGGCAACACGGTGGGTTATAGCGTGCGCGAGGTGGTCGGCGGCGTGCAACAGCCCGGGCTGGCAAGGACCAGCGGCAATGGCCCCTGGGGCTTTGACAATATCTTTTCCGATGGGACCGACTACGCCGTTGTTATCAATCCGGCGACCGTGCCGGAAAACCAGTTCTGCACCGTAGAAAACCGGACCGGAACGATTGCAGGCGCCGATGTCGACGATGTCGCGATCGTCTGCGCGCCCCGCGTCACCAGTCTGCCCGCGACGGGAAATGGCAGCAGTGCGACGATCACCATCATTGACACTGACGACGCCAGTGCCAATTGCTCTCTGGCGACGGCAAGTATCGCAGCGCCCCCCCTTGGCGGCCCCCTGGACGTCGAGATGCCTTTCGGCGCTATCGATTTTGAGGCCATTGGCTGCACGGGCACCGGAATGACCGTCGAGATCACCTTCGCCGAGGACATCTCCGGCGCCACCTACTTCAAGTTCATCAACGATGCCTGGCAGCCGCTGCCGGATGTCACCATCAGCGGCGATACTGCGCGTTTCAGCATAGCCGACAACGGCCCCTTCGACGCGGATCCCGCCGACGGTGTCATCCGCGACCCCAGCGGGCCGGGCTTCCCTGTCGGACCGGGACCGGATCCAGACCCCGACCCTGCGCCCGATGCGCCGGAATCGGAGGAGGCG
>JAWLGG010000518.1:0-2735 GCA_041685155.1 Chromatocurvus sp. | reverse complement strand
ATCGGCGTGTATCAGGACGGCATCTATCTGGCGCGCAAGGGCGGAGCGCTGAGTGATCTGCTGGATGTGCAGCGGGTCGAGATTCTCAAGGGACCCCAGGGCACATTGTTCGGCCGCAATGCCGTCGGCGGTGCAATCAGCATCACCACTGCCAGACCGGTGGACACCTTCGAAGCCGAGGTCGGCCTCGGGCTGGGCAACTACGGCGGGCGGATGGCACGGGGGATGGTGAATGCGCCCATTACGGATAACGTGACTTTGCGGGCAACGCTGCAGACGCGCCAGCGCGACGGCTGGCAGGAAAATGTGATTAACGGCGTTGATGGGGACGACCGTGACAGGACAACAGGAAGAGTCAAACTGCTCTGGGACGCGTCAGAGACGTTCGCGATAGAAATCGGCGGGCAATGGAACGAGACCGACGAAATCGCGCGCTTCGGTGAAAGCATCGAGGCCGGCCTGCCGGTCAGTGAACTGACCCGGGATCGCGGCGACAAGAAAGCGGTGAACGACAACATCAATGTCCTGGGTGATCCGGCCGGATCTGAAGAACCCACCCTTCCCGTGTTTGACCGGAGCATGGACCTGTACTGGGTGTCCGCAACCTGGGATCTGACCCCATCGCTGACCCTGACCTCGCTCAGTTCCTACCTGGAGTACGAGACCTCTGCCGCACGCGACTACGACGGTACCGAGTTCTATATCGGCAATAATCTGTACAACACGGCCATGAACAAAACCCTCAGCCAGGAGTTTCGTCTCAGCGGCACACACGAGAGGCTCGACTGGTTTGTCGGCGCGAGCTACCTGCAGGAAAGCTACGACATGGACTTTGCCGTCGGCTTTGCTGACTTTCTCGGCCTGAACGGCGGACTGCCTTTTGAGGAGGATAGTGCGGTCGCCAGCGACACCGACAGCTACGCCGTCTATGGCGATGCGACCTGGCGCTTCACCGACCGCTGGAGTCTCACGTTTGGTGCGCGCTATTCCTACGATGACAAGACAATCGGCTACAACACGCCGCTGCACGACAACGGCGCAGCGGGACTCAACGGCCTTGGCCTGGTGCTGGCCACTTCGGCCCAGTTCGTGAACGCACAGGGCCTGCCCGACCCGGCAGCCGCAGAACGCTCGGAAAGCTGGTCGGACTTTTCACCCCGGGTCGTTTTCGACTACCGCGTCAGCGAGGATGTGATGCTCTATGCCGGCGTTACCCGTGGCTACAAGTCCGGCGGTTTCAACACCTACCCCACCGCCGACCAGACACCCGGACCCACCTTCCTTCAGGTCGTACCGGAGGCCACCCGTCCGGTCGACCCCGAAACCACGCTGAACTACGAAGCGGGCATCAAGTCGCAGTTTCTCGACGACCGCCTGCTGCTCAACGCCTCTGTCTACGCGGTGGGCTACGAGGACCTTCAGGTACAGGTGATAGAGGATCAGGTGGTCACTCTGGCCAATGCAGGCAAAGCCTCGTCCAACGGCCTTGAGTTCGACATGAAATTCCGCCTTTCCCAGTACCTGACGCTGTTCGCCAATGGTGCCTGGATGGACACGGAGTACGACAGATTTTTCCGCTCGGGCGTCGATTACTCCGGGACACCGCTGCGCTTCTCGCCGGACTTCTCCGGCACCCTGGGTGCCGATGGAGCCGTGCAGTTCGCCGACGGCAGCGGACTGCGCGGATTCATAAGCATCGGCTACAAGGATGAACACAATCTGGATGAGAACTTTGCCATCGACAGCTACACCGTCGTCAACGCCCGGCTGACCTACCGATCCGCCGACGACGCCTGGCAGGTTGCCCTGTTCGGCACCAATCTCGGCGATGAGGATTTTCTTGTCGACTACACCGAGCAGACCAGCGCCTTCGGCTTCACCAGTGCGATACGCAACGAGCCGCGGATGTATGGCGCTGAAATCACCTACCGTTTCTGATGGGTCAGGAAACGCAGGAGGCCTATAAAATGTCAGTGAATTTACGTTCTCAGGCGACCCATATCCTCGGCGTTGCAGCTTTCGTTGTGCTGTGGACGATGAGCGTACTTGCCGGACCAAATGCACCAGCAGACGCTGATAACCGAGTGGTTGTCGTTCTGGAAACGAGGCGAGGAGATATCCGCATCGAGGTCCGGGCCGACAGGGCGCCGGAAACCGCCGCCTATTTTCTGGAGTTGGTGGATGCGGGCCATTACAACGGCGCGACCTTTTACCGGTCCGCCGCGCTGGACGGCGAAGAAGCGCCGCAGGTTGTTCAAGGCGGTTTGCTGTATCGCTGGCTGCAGGGGGACGCGAGCCGTGCGCCGCCCACAGGCATCCAGACGCTGCCGTTCACCGAAACTACCGCTTTGAGCGGACTGTCACACCGCACCGGTGCAGTATCGATGGCCCGTGACCTGCTGAATACCGGCGATGTGATCTCCGAGTTTTTTATCTGCCTTCGAGACGCGCCCAACCTGGACTATGGGCAGAGCGAAAGACCGGATGCCAATGGCTTTCCTGTTTTTGGGCGCGTTCTACAGGGCATGAAGACGCTAAGCGATATTGCCGACCTGGAGACGCGGGGCAAAACGCACATCAGCCTGCTGCAGAACCAGATCCTGACCCAGCCGGTTCAGATCATCCGCGCGTACCGGGTAGAGCGCAAAAAGTCGTCAGCAGAGTCGTCCCCTCAGCCTAGTCTCACCGGGATCTATACCGCCGCTCCGCCACCCGAACCTTCTCCAGATACCGCC
>JAWLGG010000053.1:0-11326 GCA_041685155.1 Chromatocurvus sp. | reverse complement strand
TCCACACGGCGTCGGTGGCCACGAGGCGGAACACCGGGTCACCGCGGTTGATCCACTCTCCTGTCTCGGTCATGCGCTCGGCAATCACACCGCTGAACTGGGCGGGCAGGTCATGTCGCTGCCGCTGTTCCCTGATCAACTGCTCCTCGGCCTGCGCCGCGGCCAGGGCCGCTGCAGTGGCGGCTTTCGCGGCCTCGCGGCTGGCGAGCTCGGTGGCGGGGATGAAGTTGTCGTCGCGCAGGCGCTGCGCCTCATCCACCAGGCGTGTCGCCTCGTCGGCGGCCGCGCGCGCTTCTCCGGTGGATGCCCGGGCCAGGGCCAGCTCCCGTTCTATCAGCGCTGTGTCGAGTTGCAGCAGGATGGCCCCGTGCTCAACGCGGTCGCCGGCGTCCACACGCAGTTCGCCCACCAGTCCATCCATGCGCGATGACAGCATGGCCTGGCGGCGGGCTGTTACTGTGCCCGAAAGAGTCAGCGAATTGCGCACGGGAGCGGCCTCGGGGGTCACGACGCTGACTTCCGGAGCGTCGGCGACGGCCAGAGTGCTGGCCATCCAGAGGCAGATGGCCAGGGTCCCACCTGACAGGTGCCTGTGCAGGAAGCGGTGACTGTTACTGTTCATGGGCCTCCCGTGCGGGTTCATGGAATGGATGCGTTGAGCATGGTAATGGATTCGCCAGGTCGCGTCTCAGCGCTGGCTATACACTGCGCCGCAAACGGCGGATGATCGTCGCTGTCAACAGGCCGCGAGGGAGATCCCGGTGAATGCAGCATTGCTGAAACTCTGGGAACGGGTGCAGAGCAGTTTCTGGTTCCTGCCGTCGCTCATGGCCCTGGGGTCGGGACTGCTGGCCATTGCACTTGTCATACTCGATGAGTCACATGCCAATGCCTGGCTGGAGTCCCAGGCCTGGGCGCGGGGCTGGATGTACGGGGGCGATGCAGACGGTGCCAGCGATGTGCTGGGCATCATCGCCGGGTCGATGATCGCGATGGCCGGCGTGGTCTTCTCCATGACGCTGGTCGCGCTGTCGCTTGCCTCCTCCCAGTTCGGTCCGCGCCTGCTGCGCAACTTCATGCGCGACCGCGTCAATCAGGCGGTTCTGGGCACTTTCATATCGACCTTTCTTTACAGCCTTCTGGTGTTGCGGTCCATCCGCCATGCAGAGGATGCGGCCTTTGTGCCGCATGTCTCCGTCAGCGTCAGCGTCATGTTTGCGCTGCTCAGCCTCGGCGTGTTCATCTTTTTCATCCATCACGTTGCCATGTCCATTCAGGGCAACGAGATTGTTGCCCGGGTGGCGGCGGAGCTTATTGATGGCATTGACCGCATGGCTGTCGGGAAGGCCGGCGGCTCCGCGGGCGCTGGCGGCCGCCATGAGGCGACCCCGGGAAGGGAGCATCCGCGGGAGGGTCAACCCTGGCCGGTGTCGTCTCATACCGATGGCTACCTGCAGATCATCGATAGCGACGCATTGCTGGCGCTCGCGGTCCGCACCGGCAGTGTACTGGAGGTGGTCTGCCGCCCGGGCCGTTACGCCATTCGCGGCACCCCGCTGGTGCTGGTCTGGCCGGCGCAGGTGGCGGACGACACCCTCGCCGCAGAGGTGCGCGGCGCGTTTGCCTTCGGCAACCAGAGGACCGCGGCCCAGGATCTCGAATTTCCCCTCGATCAGCTTGTGGAGGTGGCCGTGCGCGCGCTGTCCCCGGGAGTGAATGATCCCTTTACCGCCGTCACTTGCGTGGATCGGCTGGGGTCGGCGCTGACGCGGCTGGCGGAGGTCGAACTGGCGTCACCGGATCGCCATGACGAGGCGGGTACGCGGCGTGTGCTTATTCCTGCTTACGGCTTCCCGCAGATGCTGGACGCGGCATTCACTCCGATTCGCCAGTGCGCCAGCGCCAGCGCGCCGGTGTCGATTCGCCTTCTGGAGGTTCTGCGGGTGATTGCGGCCGCCGCGTCGCGAGTGGAGGATCGCGCGGCTGTGGAGCGCCATGCGCAGATGATCGCCCGCGCCACCTGCGACGGCCTGCCGGAGAAAGACGACCGTGACGCGGTCGAGGAGAGACTGCGTGCGGTGATGGGCTAGCGCTTGCGGTAGGGAATGTCGCAGTAGGTGATGCCGCGCCGCGGGCTGGCATCGCGCTGCTTGAGGTAAAGCGCGAGGGAGTTCATCGACAGGTCGATGTTGCTGGTCGGTCCCAGGTAGACATGCTCGAGCTGCAGGCGGCCCGTCTCGTCCAGCAGGTCGAAGTTGAAATAGGGAATCAGCATGGATATGCCCTCGCGAAACTGCACCTTCGGCGTGAGGTCGTGCATGACAGGCGAGACGATGCGCCACTCCTGCTCTTCCTCGAAGGTGGGGTGCTTGAGCACGGCAGCGATGCGCAGCAGGTCCCCCTCGATACGCTGAAACAGGTCCAGCCAGGGCTCGTTGCGCCGGGGGTCTATGTCGTGATCCGCCGCCAGTGCCTCCACGGCGTCGATGATCCGGTCGATCAACTGCTCCTGCTCTGACTTCGAGTAGATACAGCGCGCCACCTGGAACGACTGCGCCCCGGCGCGCGCCAGAATCTGCTGCGGCGTCATGCCAAGGCTCACACCCTTGCCGTGCAGGCTGTAGCCGCGCCACTGGCTGAGCAGGTTGCCGTTGGCCCGGAACGAGGCACCGAACAGCATCGGGCCGCTGACGATGCGGTGCGACAGCCAGTCGAGCAGGGCATTCAACAGCTCCGGGCTGTCGACGCCCGCGAGAATACGCCGGGTCACCTGCTGGTTGAGCAGTTCCAGGGTGTGGCGCAGCTCGGTCGAGTCGTTCATGTAGCGAATGTCGCTGGCCCGCAGCTCGGCGCTGTCGACGATCCCCAGCAGCCCCGCCAGGGTCGTATAGTGGTACAGCGTCTCCCGCGGCCGCGCGGAGAACAGCTGGTGAGTCAGTGCATCCAGCATCGCGGGTCTGTTCCTGCGGTCTCAGGCGCCGGCCTGATCCGGCTCGAAGCGCTGGCGCAGCCAGGCGTTGATCGCGTCCGACTCATACAGCCACTGGTCCTGGCCCTCGTCGCTGGCAATGCGCAGACAGGGCACTTTCACGCGACCGCCGCCGGCCTCCAGCGCCGCGCGGTGTTCCGGGTCGTGCTGGGCATCGCGCAACTCTATGTTCACCCCCAGCCGCGCGAGCTCCTTGCGCACGCGAATACAGAATGGGCAGGTGCGGAACTGGTACAGGGCAAGGCGCGAGGCCGCGGCGTCGATATCGGCCTGTGCGTCGCTGCTGTGGGCAATGGCCTGTGGCGTGGTGACCTTTTCGTACAGCAGGACGAAGGGGGTCAGCAGCAGGCGAAGGGTGCGGAAAAAATAGCGAAGGATCAATCTCATTCAGAAGTCTCCTGTTCAAGTACGGCCAGCAGCAGGGCCCGGGAAACGTGCTCCCCGAGATTGCGCGGCTGGTCCAGTTGCATACGCGCCAGGCTGGCAGCGGTTCTCTCATCCGGTTCACGGCGCCAGCCCCGCCAGGCGAGCCGGGCCAGCTGACGTCGGTTGCCCGCCTGCGTCGACAGCGCAGCCAGCCCCTGCGCAAGATGCTCCTCCTCGGCAGTCAGGCCGCTGCCAAGGGGGAAGGGCGGCAGGTGTTGTGCCATGGGCGCCAGTGCGGTGGCAATGCGGTCGGGCGTGTTGTTGCGAAAGGGTTCTGGGATTGCGTAATTCCCCGGAATCTTGCCCGCGTCCCTGGCCTGTGTCAGCAGTGCCGGCTGGAAGCGCGAGTCCGCGATACACAGCATGGCCTTGATGACGTCGGCGTCGGACCTGTCCCTGAGGTCGGCCACCCCGTATTCCGTGACCACGATGTCCCGCAGGTGGCGCGGTATTGTGGTGTGCCCGTACTGCCAGCAGATGTTCGAGCGCACCTCGCCGCCGCGGGTTCGGGTCGCCGGCAGGGTGATGGCCGAGCGGGCATCGGGCAGGGCAAAGGCCTGCGCGATGAAGTTGTACTGGCCGCCTACGCCGCTGACCACCCGGGCATCCTCGAGCCCATCGGAGACGACCGCACCGGTCAGGGTGGCCATCATGGCGCTGTTGATGAAGCGGGCGCCGCGGCGGGCAGATCGCTTGCCGGCTTCCGTCGCGGCCGCGCTGCCAGGCGAGCCGAGCAGGCAGGTATGAGGCCCGCTCTCGTAGAGGTCGTTGATGAAGGAGACGGGCATCATGGCGATGCGCTCGCGCTGTGCGGGCTCGAGTGTTGCGAGCAGCTCGTAGAACACGGGGCTGCCGAGGAAAAAGCCGCCGTGGATGCAGGCGCCGTCGACTTCGCGCCGCAGGATGCCGGCGTGCATCAGCGCGAGAAAGCCCTCTACCAGCATCTCGGTCAGGCCATAGAGGCCCGTGTCAAACGGCGTGCGATCCTCGGTGACGCCGGCGCCCCGGGGACCCTGCAGGCGGTCCAGGCAGTGCCCGAAAACAGGGTTCTCGCGGTGGCGCAGAATCAGAGCGTGGGCAATGGCGTCGCCGATGGAGCCGATGCCGATCTGCAGGGTGCCACCGTCGGGCACCAGGGCGGCCGCCTGCAGGGCAATGGCGTAGTCCGTGACTGCCACCGGCTTGTGCGGGGGCGAGTACAGCGGGAAGTCGCAGTCGGGGCTGTCCAGGACCAGGTCAAAATCCGCGGCGGGGCGACGTGCGGCGCCGCCGAGCCATGGCAATCGACGGTTGACCTGGCCAACGCTCAGGAAGCGGCACACTCCTGCGCGGCGCAGGTCGAGCAGGTCGGCGCTGATGTCGGGGTTGCAGCTCAGGCTGTAGTCACTGCTCCCAGGGTCGTCCTCCGCGCCAGGCACGGCCAGCAGCTGCAGCAGCAGGTTCATGCCCTGGCGCAGCATCGCGTCCAGTGCGTGGGTGTAGTTGATCGACGTGTAGGCCTGCTGCGCCCCGGGCACGCCCAGCCAGGCGCCGGGCTGCAGGAAGAACTCGACAACGCGAACGTTCGCCGGCAGCGTGTCGCTACGCAGCGCGGCGGCGTACTCCAGCGGCGGATAGTCGTCGAACAGGCGTGCCGACACCGGTGCCAGAAAGCGCTGCTCGAGGTCGCTTCGGGCAACGGGCGCCTCCAGCGTCAGCGCGGTGAACAGGGTCAGGGACAGCGCGCTGTCCGCGCAGGCGCGCCGGTAGAGCGCGTTGATGACGTGGTTGGCCTTCCCCAGTCCCAGTGGCAGGCCGGCGACGATACGCGGCCCGACCCGGGCGACAATCTCATCGACCATCGCCTCGCAATCGCTGTAGGCGGCGGGGGTGGCGTTCATGCGGCCAGTGGGCTCCGGATACCTGTAGGTTCAGCTAGCATGGTACGCCTTTGCGACTACAGCTGCTCCGTTTCAGCCTGTTGGCGTGCGAAATAGTCCTTTGCCGCGCGGTTGACATGGGGCGCCAGGAGCAGTGCGGAGGTCATGGTCGGGATGGCCATTGTCGCGTACATGCCGTCCATGAGTCCGACCACGGTTTCCAGCGTGACCACGGAACCGACCACCACCAGCACGCTGTAGATCCACACATAGTAGTGCTGATGCTGCGCACCGATCAGGAAGCCCAGGCACTTGCTGCCGTAGTACCAGAAGCTGAGCACCGTGCTGACCGAGAGCAGGATGACAACAAAGGTCAGCGCGTAGGAGCCGAATCCGGGAAACGCGGTCTCGAACGCCTGCGCGGTCAGCGTCACACCCCCGACGTCGCCATCAGCCTGCCAGACGCCGGTCACCAGGATCGCAAGCGCCGTGCAGCTGCAGACGATAAGGGTATCGATGACCGGCCCCAGCATGGCGACCAGCCCCTCGCGGATGGGCTCCTGGGTTTTCGCCGCCCCGTGCGCCATGGATTCCGTGCCGATGCCTGCCTCGTTCGAGAACGCGCCCCGGCGGACGCCCATGAGAATCACCGCGCCGATCGCGCCGCCCGCTGCCGCCTCGCCGCTGAAGGCATCGGAGAAGATGATGGCGAAGGCGGCCGGTATCTCGCTGGCGTAGCGCAGCAGGAGCACGCCGGTGAGCAGCAGGTAGCTCAGCACCATGGTGGGCACGAGCATTGCCGTGACGCGGCCGACCCGGCGTATTTGCCCGAGGATGACGGTGAGCACGAGGCCGGCAACAATGAGGCCGATACTGAGGTCGAAGAAGAAGTGGGAGTCCTGCGTCGCCAGCCCGGTGGGATAGGCGATCACATCGCGCAGAATCTGCACCAGCTGGTTGACCTGGAAGACCGGCAGCGTGCCGAACATCCCGGCAATCGCAAACAGGACCGCCAGTGGCATCCAGCGACTGCCAAGGCCTTCCCGCACGACGTACATCGGTCCGCCCTGCACCTGTCCGAGGCTGTCTTTACCGCGGAACATGACTGCGAGGGAGCAGGTGTAGAACTTGGTCGCAACGCCGATAATGGCGGTGACCCACATCCAGAAGATCGCGCCGGGCCCGCCCATGGTGATCGCCAGCGCCACACCGGCAATGTTGCCAAGGCCAAGCGTGCCCGACAGCGCGGTGCTCAGGGCCTGCAGATGGGTGATGTCGCCCTCGTCGCTGTCGCGGTCAAAGCGCCCGGTCAGTATCAGCAGCGCGTGCCGGAAATGCCGGTAGGGCGTGCCGCGGGAATACAGGGCGAAGAACAGCCCACCACCGACCAGCAGAATCACCAGGGGCGTGCCCCACATGATGTTGGCGAACGCCGTAAAGAGCGTCTCGAGATCCTTCATGCGGCGCTCCCGGTTACCACATCAGGTCATCGGGGATTTCGTAGTCCTTGTACCAGTCCTGCTCTTCTGCAGTCAGGCCGCTGTCGCCGGATTCCCGGCAGAAAAAGACGCGGCCGCTGTCGCCCTCGGCGATCTTGCTGGCGACCGGCGCGGGCACCAGTTCGTGCCCGTCGCCCAGTCGCGCGATGGCGAGATTGCCCGCCGACAGCTGTTTCTGCTGCATGCGGGTGACGTAAAGCTTCTTGACCTTCTTTCCGTCAGTGAAATTGAAGCCGATATCGCCCCCGGCGCGGGCGACCCGGTTTTTCTCGATCAACTGCCGTATCTGGGCGTCGACCGCCCTGCGCTGCGCCTCGGCGTTGCGCGCCTCGTTCAGCTCGCGGGCCTTCTGCGCCTTATCGGCCAGCGCCTCCCGGGCGGCGACCTTCGCTTCATCGACAATCTCCACGCCCGACCTGCGTGCGACGCGGGATTCCTTGCGCTTTTCCTTGGCCAGCTGTTTCGCCTTTTTCGTGTCTGCCAGTCCGGCGTTCAACAACTGGTCCTGCAGAGAGCCTGCCATGGTGTCAGCCTGTGATTCGGGGTTGGGGTAACGGACAACAGGCTACACCTTGTCGAGCGCCTGTTCGATATCGGCAAGGATATCATCGATGTGTTCGATGCCGACAGAGAGGCGCACAAGGTCGCGGCTGACGCCTGCTTTATCGAGCTCCTCGTCGTTGAGCTGGCGGTGTGTCGTCGAGGCGGGATGGCAGGCCAGGGACTTGGCATCGCCGATATTCACCAGGCGCAGGATCATGTTGAGGGCATCGATGAAACGTCCGCCGGCCTCGATGCCGCCATCGATACCGAAGCTGAGAATCCCGGATGCCCGGCCGCCGCAGATGGACTGGCACAGCGCGTGGTCCCGGCTGTCGGGGAGCGCGGCGTAATTGACCCAGTTGACCTTCGGGTGCGCCTGCAGGTAGCGGGCAACAGCCAGGGCGTTTTCACAGTGGCGATCCATGCGCAGACCGAGGGTTTCCAGTCCCTGCATGATATAGAACGCGTTGGCCGGTGAGAGGGCGGCTCCGGTATTGCGCAGCGGTACCACCCGGCAGCGGCCGATATACGCCGCAGGGCCCAGCGCCTCAGTATAGATCACGCCGTGATAGGACGGGTCCGGCTCGTTGAGTACCGCGAAGCGATCGGCGTTCGCCTTCCAGTCGAAGGTGCCGGAGTCCACGATTGCGCCGCCCACGGCAATGCCGTGTCCCCCGATGTATTTGGTCAGCGAGTGCACGACAATGTCGGCGCCGTGTTCAAAGGGACGGCACAGGTAGGGCGTCGCGACGGTATTGTCCACGATCAGTGGAACGCCGTGTCGATGGGCGACATCGGCCAGTGATTTCAGGTCGACGACATTGCCCGCCGGATTGCCGATGGACTCACAGAAAATGGCCCGGGTCCCGGCGTCGACCTGTGCTTCGAACGCGTCGATGTCCCGCCCATCCACCATGCGTACCTCAATGCCCTGGTTCGGGAGCGAATGGGCAAACAGGTTATAGGTGCCACCGTAGAGCTGACTGGTGCTGACAATGTTGTCTCCGGCGCGGGCAATACACTGGATCGCATAGGTAATGGCGGCCATGCCCGAGGCGACGGCCAGGGCGCCGATGCCACCCTCCATGGCTGCCACGCGCTGCTCCAGTACGGCGTTGGTGGGATTCATGATCCTGCTGTAGATGTTTCCCTCCACCTTGAGGTCGAACAGATCGGCACCGTGCTGGGTGTTGTCGAAGGTGTAGGATGTGGTCTGGTAGATCGGGACCGCAGCGGCGCGTGTCGTGGCTTCTGAGGTGTAGCCATGATGCAGGGCGATGGAGTCGAGTTTCATGTCTGCCTTCCTGTATTGCGTTAGACTTGATGGTGCCAAAGGTATGTTTCCGGCATAGCTTACACGTTACTGGAAGGTGTCGCTGTCTGCCGCTCCAGCCATCCAAACCGGGGTCATCGCATGGATAGCTTTGCAAAACGTTACACGCTCGCGCTTGTTGTTATCGCGTTTGCCGGCCTCGCCTGGTGGTTCTTCACCCGGGACACGGCTGCCGGCGACATCAATGCCACACTCGAGCGCGATGCCACGCTTGCGGCCTACCCCTACGCTTTCCGGGTGGTCAGCGTCGAGGATGGTGTAGCAGAGGCACTGAGCCCGCGCTCGGCCGGAGTGCCGGTGATGCAGTTTCTGCGCGCGGCCTTCCCCGAACTCGCCAGCACCCCCGTCGATCATCCGGACATGATGGCGGCTCAGGACGCCCTGGTCGCCGTTCAGTCCCGCGCCGCGAAGATTATCGCGTCTCACCCACAGGTCCGCACGGTTCGCTGGCAGCTGGATGACAAGTGGTATGCCCGCCGCGGCATTTACCTGGACGACCGCTAGGAAATCAGCAGTGCTGACGGGCTCCCACCGTCTCAGTGTCCGCCGACAAAGCGCCGGCGGCCCGCACCGAGACCGGCCAGTGTGCCCACCAGCGTAACGATGCAGAAGAGCGCAGCGGCTGCGTGCCAGGCGCCGGTCCAGTCGTAGAATGTGCCAAGCAGGAGGGGACCCGTCGCCGCCAGCGTGTAGCCCACGCTCTGCGCCATGCCCGACAACCGGCCCGCCGTCGAGGCATCGTGCGCGCGCAGGACGATCAGCGACAGGGCGACGCTGAAGGTACCGCCCTGTCCGAGGCCGAGTACGATCGCCCACGCCGTCCGCGTCGAGAGGGGCGCGTAGACGATGCCGAGCAGGCCCAGCAGCGTCAGACCCATGAACAGCACAACGGCGGGTCGCTGATCGCGAAAGACGGTGGCGATGAAGGGCCCGCCCAGTGCCGTCAGGAGCTGTGCTCCTATGGATACCGACAGGGTCACGCCGCTGTCCAGCACGCCCACGCCGCGGCTCTGCAGGATGAAAGGCAGCCAGCCGAACACGCAGTAGGCGAGGGATGACTGCAGGCCCATGAACAGCGTGACCTGCCAGGCAATGCGGTCTTTCCATATGGCAACGCGATGCGCCGCCGGCGCTGTCGGGGACGCCCGGAGCCGCAACTGTGGCAGCCAGACCAGAAGGGCCAGGAATGCCGGCAGGGCCCAGATCATGAGGCCGGCGCGCCAGCCGGCGGCGAAGTGCGCCGCTACCGGCGCCGTGAGGCCCGCGGCGGTGGCGGCGCCGAGGCAGAGCAGCAGGGTGTAGATACCGGTCAGCTGCGCCGCGTGGTCGGGAAATTCCCGCTTCAGTATGGCCGGCAGCAGAACGCCGATAACACCGATACCCGCACCCGCCATCAGCGTGCCCGTAAAAAGCCCAAGCGGCACCTGGGTCGCCCGCAGTATGCAGCCACAGCCCAGTATCAGGAGAAACGTGCCGATCGTGCGCTCGCTGCCGATGCGTCGCGCCAGCCAGGGCGCAAGCGGACCGAAAATGCCAAGGCAGAGGACCGGTGCCGTGGTGAGCAGGCCGGCGAAGCTGGCGCCCAGGCCTGTCCGCGCCTGGATATCACCAAGCAGCGGCGCGATGCTCGTGAGGGCGGGCCTCAGGTTCAGGGCGACGGCGAGCACGCCGGCGAGAACGAGCCACCTCGGCACTGGAGATGACGGCGCGCGCGTTGCGTCTGCTGTCTGGCTTTCGGGGTGCATCGACCCTCCCTTCACTGAAAACGGGACACAGTTTACGCCATGTCGGTATACTTCCGGCGCCGGAATCCATCGCAGGCGAGGAACAATAATGGCGACATGTATCCTGACGTCGGGCGATTGCGGGCGCCGCGGATACCGCGTTCCGCCTGCCGGGTCGCCACGGTGCCGCTGAATTCCATAGATGCAGTGCAGCTGACGCTGGTCGTCGTCAGCCTCGTGTTCGCGGGGGCCTGCTATCTTGGCTGGCGCCTGTTTGACAGGCCCAGGCACGCGCTCATCTGGTCCTGCGCGTTCCTCCTCGCCGCCCTGCAGTACGGCCTCAATTTGCTACGCGACTCGATTCCGGTGTACGAGGTCTGGTGGATTGCCGTGAATGGCGTGTCCTGCCTGCTCGTTATCGCGGCGGCGACCGGACACCGGGTCCGCCTGGCGCTGTCCACGCCCCTGTGGCTGCTCGCCGGCCTTTTTGCGGGGCTGCTGGCACTGCAGTTCGTGTTTACCATTATCGTGCCGCGTATCGATATCCGGGTGGCGCTGGCGCCGGGTTTTGCCTGCGTGGCTTTCCTGCACGTGGCCTGGATCCTCCTGCGCCACGGGCCGGAGCCGCGGCTCGCACAGCTGGTTGCCGGTGGAGTGCATCTGCTGTTTGGCCTGGCCCAGGGGCTGGCGGCAGGCATTGCACTGCAGTTCGGACTCGAGCCAACGCAGGCAGAGCGCGACAGCTACAATCTGGTGAACTTTGCGCTCATGCCAACTTTCTTTGTGGCGATGGGCATCACCGCCATCTTTCTGCTGGGAACCGATCTTGCTACCCGCCTACGGCAGCTTTCTGTCATGGACAGCCTCACGGGGCTGAGCAATCGGCGCGGCTTCATGCAGGCTGCGGCGCGCATGCTGGCCCAGGCGCAGCGGCGTCGGCAGACCCTGACGCT
>JAWLGG010000517.1:0-2742 GCA_041685155.1 Chromatocurvus sp. | reverse complement strand
CTGGTCGACTTCGTGCGCGCCTATTTCGATTCTGACTGCGAGCTCTACGCCGCCGCCCAGCCGGCCCTGGACTCCGCGCTCGCGGTGCGCGATGCGGCCCGCGCGGCGGGTGTGCCCGTTATCTACACCAACGTGGTGTTCCACGGCTCCGGCGTGAACGGAGGGCGCTTCTTCCAGAAGGCCCTGCCGCTGCGCAATTTTGTCGCCGGAAGCCCCATGGGCGCCTGGGCGGATGGGCTCGAGCCTGCAAAGGACGAACTGGTGATTTCCAAGCAGTACGCCAGCGCCTTCTTCGGCACGAGCCTGGCATCCACGCTCACCGCCATGGGAGTCGATACCCTCCTGATTACCGGTGTCACGACCAGCGGCTGTATCCGGGCCACCTGCGTTGACAGCTGCCAGCATGGATTCATTCCCATCGTGGTGGAGGAGGCCTGCGGTGACCGGCATCCATCGCCGCACGAGAGCAACCTGTTCGACATGAATGCGAAGTACGGCGATGTGGTCAGCGAGCGTGAGGTTGTCGACTGGCTGGGTGGTCTGGAGCAGTCACATGAGTGATCCGACGCTGCGCAACAAACTGGATCTCGGCGAGTTCATTCTCGCGCCGGGCCTGCACGACATGATCAGCGGCGTGATCGCGAATCGCGTGGGCTTCGATGTTGTCTATGCCTCGGGCTACTGGCTGACCGCGTCCGCCCACGGCCTGCCGGATGCGGGGATCGCAACATATACGCAGATGGTCGACCGCGTGGCGACCCTGGCACGCACGGTGGACGCCGCCCTGATCGCGGATGCCGATACCGGCTACGGCGGGCTGCTGAATGTGCACCACACGGTCCGCGGCTACGAGGAGGCGGGAGCGACCGGCATACAGATAGAGGACCAGGTGTTTCCCAAGAAATGCGGACATACACCCGGCAGGCGGGTGGTTCCGGTGGCGGAGATGGTGGCCAAGGTCCGGGTTGCCTGTGACGCGCGCCGGGACAGTACCAACACGCTGATTATCGCGCGCACCGACGCGCGGCAGGCGGAGGGATTTGACGCCGCCGTTGCCCGCGGCCAGGCCTACGCGGAGGCCGGTGCCGACGTGGTGTTCGTCGAGGCGCTGGAGAGCGAGGAGGAAATGCGCGAAGCCTGTCGCCGCATTGACCGGCCGATGATGGCCAATATGGCGGACGGCGGTGCCACGCCAATCCGCAACCGGGATGAGCTGCAGGCCATGGGCTACCGTCTCGGCATTTTTCCCGCGACCACGGCCCTGGCGGCGGCGGCCGCCATCGAGCAGGGACTCAGGGCTCTGAAGGAAAACGGTACGTCCACGGTCGGGGGTCCCGAGCTGTTCGATTTCAATACCTTCTGCCGGCTTATCGGTTTCGAGGATGTCTGGGCCTTCGAGCGGCGCTGGGCCGATGCCGAGGCAGCGGGGAGCGCGGCGCCGGAGGCGAAACAGCGACTCTGAGCATTACCGAACTTACCGCGTGGCCCACTAGACCTGACGCCCGTCAACCCGTCCCGCGCCGGCTCTCGGCGCAGGCGCGGCTAGCATCGCGTGCGGTTGCCGCCGCGATAGGCTACCCTGCCCTTACCCCCGTGATCATTGCGATCAGCGGATACCATGTCATCAGGAAGGAGTACCTACCGTGGCGACATCAAGCGACAACACGACATCAGATAAACAGAAGGAAGTGGATGCGGGCCGGGAATCGGTCCTGGCTGCCTACAACGACATGCTCGAAGCGCAGGGCCATTTCCGCAAGGCGGCCGAGGCTGCCGGCCTCGACCTGAAGCACGACGCGATGGAGCAGTTTGTAAAAGGCAGGGAAAAGGCGGACGCCCTCGGCGAGGAAGTCCAACGCTACGTGCACGAAAAGCCGATGGCGACCCTGGGTCTGGCGTTCTTTGCAGGACTGCTCGTTTCGCAGCTCATGTCCCGGAAATAGTCTGATGATCGATCGCGCCGACCCGCAGGTCGACGAGGCGCAGCGATCGGGGACGGCGACGTCGGCGGGCGATGCGGGCTCCGGCCCCGGTGAGGCCGGCGGCGCGGAGGCGCGGCTGCAGGCCTGGTTTGCACTGGGGGCCGAGGCGCTGGCCGTCGTCGAACAGCTATCAACGCTGCTGCGGCTGGAGCTCGGCCTGGCCCTTGCGGATGCGAAGCGGCTGCTTATTGTCCTGCTCGCAATGATACCGCTGGTGCTGTTCGCCTGGCTGGGCCTGTGTGTCCTGCTCGCCTGGCTGGCCTATGCGGCCAGTACCTCTGTCGCCCTCGGCCTGGCGGCATTTCTGTCACTGCAGGTGGGAACGCTGCTGATTCTCCTGTGGGCGGCGCGGCGTTTCCAGCGCAGTCTCGGCTTGCCCGCGACCCGTCGGCAGTGGCGGGCGTTGATGCAGGCCCTGCCAGCGGCCCGTGACGGGCAGGGTCGCGGTCCGTGAGCCGGCGGCAACAGCTCCGTCGACTGCAGGCTGCCGAAACGGCACTTGCAGAGAGCCGGCAGGTCCTGCAGGGCTCGGCGCAGGCGCGTCTCGACGAGCTCAGGCGCATGCCCACGGTCTGGCTCGTCACCGGAGGGTTTGTCGCAGGTGTGATCGTCCATCGTGGTGCCGCATGCCTGGGGCACTCCCGCCTGGCGTCCTCGCTACTGGTGACCGCGCTGCGCGTGTCGCGGCTGGCGGCAGGAACCCTGCTGTCCGGCGTGTCACGGATCGATCCTTGAGCAGCAGGGAAGTCCCACCGGTGTG
>JAWLGG010000516.1:0-2751 GCA_041685155.1 Chromatocurvus sp. | reverse complement strand
TATCCGCAAGCCCCAGGGCCTTGAGCACGGTGCAGGAGGTCGGGCCCTGCAGCGACAGTCCGGCGCGCTCCTCGCTGATATCCCGCACCGAGAGGTCATCGAAGCCCAGCGCGCTCTTGCGCAGCCAGGCGAGGCAGGGGCTGCCGCAGGTCAGCATGTAGTGATTCTCGCCGAGACAGAAGACGGTGCCGTCGTCGATCATGCGACCCTCGTCGGTACACCAGCAGCAGTAGGTCACCCGGTCGGTTTTCAGCTTTGCCAGGTCCCGGGTCACCATCCGGTTGAGCATGGCGAGGGCGTCGCTGCCGCGGATCTCGTACTTCTGCATCGGGCAGATGTCGTAGGTGCCGCAGGTGTTGCGGATGCAGAAGTATTCGTACTGGGCGTCGTAGTAGTAATCGGCAAACCTGTAGCCGTTCCAGCTGGACCAGGCATCGCGCAGGTTCATGGGTGCCTGCCGCTCGTGAAAGGGAGAGAGCTTGAGCCGTTCGCCGGCGAAGGGGTCAGGGTATGCCATGGCCTACTCGTCGTAGCAGTCGTCGTCGGGGACGGTGTTGGGCTTTTTCAGGTCGCGCAGGATTTCCCGCGCCGCGTTGGCACCGCAGGCCGCGGATACGCCGCCCCCGGGGTGGGTCGAGGAGCCGCACATGTAGAAATTGCGCAGGGGCATCCGGTACTGCCCGTAGCCCGGGAAGGGCCGGTTGAAGAGCAGCTGGTCGATGGTGAGCTCGCCCTGGAAGATGTTGCCCTGGGTGAGCCCGATCTCGGCCTCGATCTCGTGCGGCGTGCGCACCTCCATGTGCACGATCAGGTCCTTGAAGCCGGGGCTGTAGCGTTCCAGCTTGTTGACCACGGTCTGGCCGAAGGCATCGCGCTTTTCCGGTGTCCAGGGGCCGTCGGCCAGCTCCGGCGGACAGTACTGGATGAAGTTCGACATCCAGTGCTTGCCGGTAGGCGCCACCGTCGGGTCCCAGGCGCTCGGTATCACCGACTCGATGAAGGGATCCTCGGACCAGGTGCCGCGCTTCCAGGCATCGTAGGCGCGCTCCATGGTCTCCAGGGAGCCGACAAAGCCCTGGCCGCCGCGGTTGATGTAGCGGTTGTCCGGCACGCCGGTAAAGCGCGGCAGTCCTGAGAGGGCGATGTTCACCTTGCCGGAGGAGCCGCGGATCTTGAAGTTCCGCGCTCGCTCGAGGATGCGCGGCGGCAGCTCGTTCGGCTGCAGCAGCGTTGTGAAGGTGCGTCTGGCGTCGAGGTTGGAGACGATGGTGTCGGCGTAGAGCTCGTCGCCGTTCTCCAGCGCCACGCCCACGGTCGCGCCGTCGCGCACGAGAATGCGCTCGACCCCGGCGCCGGTGAGAATCTCGCCGCCGGCCTCGCGGAGGGCGCTGGCGATGGCGTGGGAGATGGCGCCCATGCCGCCGCGGGCGAGCCCCCAGGCGCCGACGTTGCCGTCGACGTCGCCCATGACGTGGTGCAGCAGGATGTAGGCCGAGCCGGGTGACTGCACGCCGAGCGCCGTACCGATGATGCCGGGGCTGGCCATGGCGGCCTTCACCAGGTCGTTCTCGAAGTAGTCCTCGAGGAAGTCCGCCGCGCTCATGGTGAAGAAGCGGATGTACTCGTACAGCTCGCGCTCACCGAGGGCCCAGAACGTCTTTGCCAGGAACAGCATTTCACCGATGTCCCGGGGTTTGAAGGAGGCCGGGTCCGGTGGCGTGCGCAGCAGCGTCTTGCGGATGAGCTGTGCGTAGCGGCCGAGATCCGCCTGGAAGCGCGACATGGCGTCGGCGTCGTGCGGGGAGTGACGCTGCAGCTCGAGGTAGCTCGCGCCCTCTTCCGGGTAGTCGATGAGGGTGCTGCCGTCATCGCCGAAGGCCACCGTGCCCAGGTAGGGCACCAGCAGCAGCCCGTGGCGGGACAGATCAAGATCCCGGTGCAGCGACTGGCGCATCATGCTGCAGACGTAGGAGCAGCTGGAGTAGTGCCAGCCCTCGTGCAGTTCCCGGGTCACCGCCGCGCCGCCGATATAGTCGTTCTTTTCCAGCACAAGCACATCGAGGCCGGCGCGCGCGAGATAGGCCGCGCTGGTCAGGCCATTGTGTCCCGCACCGATGACGATGGCATCGTAGCGCTTCACGACAGGATCACCTGTGCCGCGTTGTGCCCCGGCAGTCCCGTCAGTCCGCCGCCGGGGTGACTGCCCGCTCCGCAGAGGAACAGGCCGGGGATGGGCGTGGCGTACTGGGCCGCCTCGTAGGTCGGGCGCATCATCAGCAGCTGGTCGATGGCGAATTCCGTGTGATGCCAGTGGCCGCCTGTCACGCCGTGCCCGGCCTCGAGGTCGGCAGGGGTCAGCAGCTCCGAGTGCAGGACCAGTTCGCGCAGCCCCGGGGCGTAGCGCTCCAGCTCGTCGAGAAGCCTGGCGGTCAGGGCGTCCCGGGCCTCGGCCGTCCAGCCGCCCTTCAGCCTGGCGGGAACGTACATCACGTGGGCGGAGAGCAGATGCTGACCGGCGGGTGCCAGGGAGGGCTCGCGGAGGCTGGGGATCACGACCTCCATGACCGGGTCGCGGGAACACTGGCCGTACTTGGCATCGTCAAAGGCGAACTCGATGGCGTCGAGGTCCGGCGCGATGATCAGTCGGCCGTCGGCGCGGTCGAGCCCGCGGAAGCGGGGCTCGGCGGAGAGCGCCAGGTGCAGCTTGGCCACATAGCCCTCGCAGCGCAGCCGGCGGATGCGATTGGTGAA
>JAWLGG010000052.1:0-11419 GCA_041685155.1 Chromatocurvus sp. | reverse complement strand
CCGTCACCGCAAGGGAGTGGATGAGTGCGGTGCCCGCCAGCCAGGGCATGAAGGAGGCGTTCTCGACCGGATCCCAGAACCACCAGCCGCCCCAGCCGAGTTCGTAGTAGGCCCACCAGCTGCCGAGCATGATGCCGAACGACAGGAAGGCCCAGGCCACGTTGGTCCAGGGTCGCGACCAGCGCGCCCAGGCCGCGTCCAGGCGACCACCGAGCAGCGCGGCGATGGCAAAGGCGAAGGCGACGCTGAAGCCGACGTAGCCCATATACAGCAGCGGCGGGTGGATGATCAGCCCCGGATCCTGCAGCAGGGGATTCAGGTCATTGCCATCCGCGGGAATCCCCGGCAGCAGCCGCTCGAAGGGGTTCGACGTGAACAGGGAGAACGACAGAAAGCCCACCGAGATCAGCCCCATGACCGCGAGGACCCGGGCCAGCACCACGGTCGGCAGCTGCGCGCTGAAGATCGCCACCGCCGCCATCCAGCCGCTGAGAATGAGTACCCACAACAGGAGGGACCCCTCGTGATTGCCCCAGACGGCGGAAAACTTGTACATCGCCGGCAGCAGGCTGTTGCTGTTGGATGCGACCACTTTTACCGAGAAATCGTCCTGCAGGAAGGCCGTCGCCAGGCAGGCGAAGCTGATGGCGCTGAACACCAGCACGCCCATCGCCAGGGACGGCGCCAGCGCCATCGACGGCGTGTGGCCGCGCTGCGCGCCCCACAGTGGAATCACGCTGAGCATGACCGCGAGACAGAGGGCGAGTATCAGTGCCATATGGCCGAGTTCGGGTATCACGGTGACGCCTCCTGCCTGCGCCGGGACGAGGCTTCCAGCGCCTCGGCGACCTCCGGCGGCATGTAGTTCTCATCGTGCTTGGCCAGGACCTCGGTGGCGACCAGCACGCCATCGGCGTTCAGTGAGCCTGCGGCCACCGCACCCTCGCCCTCGGCAAACAGGTCCGGCAGGATGCCGACGTAGACGACCGGGACGGTCGCCTCGTAGTCGGTGACGGCAAAGCGGACTTCGAGGGTTTCGCTGCTGCGCTCGACGCTGCCGTCGACCACCATGCCGCCGACCCGGATAGGGCGCTCCAGCGGCGCGAGGCCGGCGGCGACGTCCACCGGCGGATAGAACAGGTTGATGTTGCCGCGCAGGGCATAGGCGCCGAGGCCAACCGCAAGCGAGGAAAACAGCAAAACGCTGCAGACGATGATCAGACGCTGCTTACGCACCGGGTGCATTCAGTGACTCCTCCTGGGTGGACGGATCGCCGCCGGCGGCGCGCGAGCCTTGCCTGGCGACAGCTGCCGCCTCGCGTCGCTGTCCGGCCCTTATCGATGCCAGCAGCCGTCGCTGGCGACGGTAAGGCGCAATCACGAGCAACACGATAACAGTAAGGGAAATTGCATAGGCAGACCACACAAAGAGGCCGTGCCCGTCCATCTCGAGCAGGGCCTGCAGGCTGTCAAAGTACATCAGGCGCCCTCACTGGCCAGGCGCTGCACCCAGCCCGTCCTGCGTTCACGCTGCAGAATCTCGGCGCGCATGTTCGCCAGCAAACAGCAGGTGAACAGGGCGTAGAAGGCAATAATGCTGATCAACAGCGGGTAGAGCATGCTCGGATCGATGCTGCTCTCGCCGGTAAACTTGATGGATGCCGGCTGGTGCAGGCTGTACCACCAGTCCACAGACTTGTAGATGATGGGGATGTTGACCGTGCCCACCAGGCTCAGGATGGCACAGGCCCGGGCGGCCGCCGCCTTGTTGTCGAAGGCTTCATAGAGCGCGATCACGCCGAGGTACAGAAACAGCAGAATCAGCATCGACGTGATCCGCGCATCCCACACCCACCATGTCCCCCAGGTGGGCTTGCCCCAGATGGCGCCGGTCAGCAGCGCGATGAAAGTGAGGGCGGCGCCGACCGGGGCCGCCGCCTTCATCGCGACGTCCGCCATCTTCATTTTCCAGATCAGGCTGACCGCACCGGCAATGGCCATGACGTAGTAGCCCGCAAGGGCAACCACCGCGGCCGGCACGTGAATATAGATAATGCGGTAGCTGTTGCCCTGGCGGAAGTCCGGCGCGGTGAACAGCAGACCCCAGCCGACACCGGCCACAAGCGCCAGCAGGGCCACCGGCAGCAGCCAGCGCAGGATGGTCCCGGACAGCTGGTACAGCCAGGGGGGCGAGCCGAACTTGTGAAAGAGAGTCCACATGAGGCAATGATTATACTATGAGGGCGTCGGCGAACAAATTGACGTGTCGCAAAACCGGGGAAATATCAGGCATCGACACTGATCCTCAGGCCGGCACTGATCGCCAGGGGGGCCAGGGCGATGGACAGGCAGAGCATGGCGCCCAGCAGCGCCAGGAAAGGCAGCACGGGCGCACCGTCGAGGGCGGCCTGAACCGCCGCCGTGCCGAAAATCAGCACGGGCATGTAGAACGGCAGGATGAGCAGCGAGATGAGCATCCCACCCCGGCGCAGCCCGACGGTCAGGGCAGCACCGATGCCACCCACCAGGCTCATGACCCCGGACCCGAGCAGCAGGCTCGCGGCGAGTGCGGGCCACGCCGACGGCGGCAGGTCCAGCATCGCCGCGAACAGCGGTGATACCAGCGCAAGCAATACGCCGGTCACCAGCCAGTGGGCGGCGACATAGGCCAGCACCGACACATACAGGGGCTGCGGGGACAGCAGCAGCTGCTCGAGGCTGCCGTCATCGTAATCGCTGCGGAAGAGTCCGTCGGCGGAAAGCAGGCTGGCCAGTAGCGCGACGATCCAGAGGATTCCCGGTGCGAAGCCCGCCAGCGTCTCGGGCGCCGGCCCGAGGCCGAGCGGAAACAGCGCGACCACCATGGCGAAGAACAGCAGCGGATTACCCACTGCCACGGGGCGTCGCACCGCCAGCGTGAGCTGGCGCCTGAGCAGGCGTCGACTGAAAGCGAGTGCGCCGGGTACTGCTCCCTGACTCATGCGTCGCTCCCGGCCCGGAGCCGCAGCCGGGTCACCGGATAGTCCATGGCCAGCGCCTGGTGGGATGTCAGCACCACGGCACCACCGCGCTGGGCGTGGCTGACGAACAGGCCCTCCAGGGACGCGACGCCATCGCGGTCAATCGCGGTGAAGGGTTCGTCCAGCAGCCACAGCGGCTCGCTGGAAAGGTGCAGCCTGGCCAGATTCACCCGCCGGTGCTGGCCCGCGGAGAGCTGGTGGGATGGCACATGCTCATAGCCGGCGAGCCCTACCGACGCCAGCGCTGCGAAGACCTCGGCATCGCTGTACTCGCCCAGACCGTCGACATGCCAGGCCAGATTCTCAAGCGGGGTCAGCAGTTCCTTCACCGCGCTGAGATGCCCGATATAGAGAAGCGGGGCAAAGCGTTGCACCTCGCCGTCGTAGCCGTAGCGGGCAAGCCCGGCCAGGAGTCGCAGCAGGCTGGTCTTGCCCGCCCCGTTCTCGCCCTCGATCTGCAGCACCTCACCGGCTCGCAGCGATACATCGAGGCCGGAAAACAGCTCGCGCTCGCCGCGTACAAGGCTCAGCGCGGTGCACCTCAGCAACAGGCCGGCGCCCTCGCCCGCGTCGGTCACTTACACCGATACCACGCGGATATCGCCCGGCGGTGCCGTCGTCTGCTCCAGCCCCGCGAAATCGAACAGCGCGCGATCGGCGAGCTGCGACGGCGCCACATTGCACAGACTGCGAAAAATCGTCTCGGTGCGACCGGGGTAGCGCTTCTCCCACTCCGCCAGCATCTGCTTGACCTGCACCCGCTGCAGGTTCTCCTGCGAGCCACAGAGATTGCAGGGAATGATCGGGAACTCCATGTAGCGCGCGTAGGCCGCGAGATCCTTCTCTTTGCAGTAGGCCAGCGGCCTTATGACCACGTTGCGGCCATCGTCGGACAGCAGCTTGGGCGGCATCGCCTTGAGACTGCCGCCAAAGAACATGTTCAGGAACAGCGTTTCCACCATGTCATCGCGGTGGTGGCCCAGCGCAATCCGGGTCGCGCCAATGGACTCGGCAAAGCCGTACAGGCTGCCGCGGCGCAGACGCGAGCACAGCCCGCAGGTCGTCCTGCCCTCGGGAATGATGGACTTGACGACGCTGTAGGTATCCTTCTCCAGAATGTGGTACGGCACGCCGCGCGCCTCCAGCCACTGCGGCAGAACGTCCTCGGGAAAACCCGGCTGTTTCTGGTCCATGTTCACCGCCACCAGCTCGAAGCTCACCGGCGCACTCTTCTGCAGGCGCAGCAGGATATCGAGCATGCCGTAGGAATCCTTGCCGCCGGACACGCAGACCATCACCCTGTCGCCCTCGCCGATCATCCCGTAATCGAGAATGGCGTGGGACACCTGGCGGCGCAGCCGCTTCTGCAGCTTGTTGAATTCGAGGCGCTCTTTGCGGGACAGTTCCTGCACGGTGCGAAAAGATCCTTGTGGTGACAAGCGCGGGATTCTACCGCCGCCCGGCGCGGGGCGTCCACCGGCATCCCGGCCCGGCCGCATCCCGGGCCGACCGCCGCGCCTTGTGTTTTTCGCCCATTCACCGGAAAATGCGGCGCAAAACAATGAACGACCTACGCCAACACGACAAGGAAGCCCAATGAAAGCACCCGTCAGAGTCACCGTTACCGGAGCTGCCGGCCAGATCGGCTATTCCCTGCTGTTCCGCATCGCCTCCGGCGACATGCTCGGGAGCGACCAGCCGGTGATTCTCCAGCTGCTGGACATCACGCCGGCCATGGAGGCACTCGAGGGCGTGCGCATGGAACTCGACGACTGCGCATTTCCCCTGCTAGCCGGGGTCGTCTGCACCGACGATCCGGACGTCGGCTTCAAGGACACGGACTACGCCCTGCTGGTGGGCGCCAGACCCCGCGGGCCGGGCATGGAGCGCAAGGACCTGCTCGAGGCCAACGCACAGATCTTCTCTGTCCAGGGCAAGGCCATCAACGATCACGCCAGCCGCGATGTCCGGGTACTGGTGGTCGGCAACCCGGCCAACACCAACGCCCTGATCACGCAGCGCAATGCGCCGGATATCGACCCGCGCAACTTCACCGCGATGATGCGCCTCGACCACAACCGCGCCATGACCCAGCTGGCCCAGAAGACCGGCACCAGCATCAATGATATCAGCCGCATGACGGTTTGGGGCAATCACTCGGCCACCCAGTACCCCGACCTTTTCAATGCGCTGGTCGCCGGCAAGCCCGCCATTGAGCAGGTCGAGCAGGACTGGTATGAAAATACTTTCATTCCTACGGTCCAGCAGCGGGGTGCGGCAATTATCAAGGCCCGAGGCGCGTCGTCGGCCGCATCGGCGGCAAACGCGGCGATCGACCATATCCGCAGCTGGGCGCTGGGTACACCCGGGGACGAATGGGTCTCGATGGGCGTCTACTCGGATGGCTCCTATGACATCGCCGAGGGCCTCATCTACTCCTTCCCCTGTCGCTGCAGCGACGGGAAGTGGGAAATCGTTCAGGGGCTGGACACCGGCGACTTCAGCCGTGAGCGCATGCGCGCCACCGAGCAGGAGCTGGCCGGGGAGCGCGACGCCGTCAAGCACCTCCTGCCCTGATGGATAGTGTCGAGGTGGGCGGAACGGCAGCCAATGGACGCAGCTATCATCACGGCAACCTGCGTGCCGAGCTGCTGGCCTCGGCCATCGAACAGCTGGCCAGCAGCGACACAGAACAGCTGAGCCTGCGCGCCCTCGCCCGCGGCCTGGGTGTCTCGCAGACGGCGCCCTACCGGCATTTTACCGACAAGGAATCGCTGCTCGCGGCCATGGCGGCAGAGGGTTACCGGCAGCTTCTTGTCGCCCTGCAGCAGGCCAGGGTCAAGGCCGGTGAGTCACCGGCAGACCAGCTGGCGGCCCTCGCCCGCACCTACGTCGATTACGCAGCGCAGAATGCCTCGCTGTTCAAACTGATGTTCGGACCGGTGGTGCAACCACCGGACAAGTATCCTGAGCTGCGCGAGGCGAGTCGCGAGACCTTTGCCGCGGTACAGCAGATACTGCAGCGCGGTATCGACGCCGGCCTCTTCGTTCCAACGGAAGACGTCCGCTACCTGACCAACGTGGCCTGGGCCAGCATTCACGGCATGGCCATGCTGCGGGTGGACGCGCCCTACCTGTTCCAGCGCCATATCGACAGTGCGCGCCAGGTGACCCTGGGCGTGCAGACCTTCATTCGCGGCATCAGCCGCTGACGCACGCAGAGGCGACGTGATCACCGCGGGCTAATCGGCCTCGCGCAGCACCTGCAGCGGCGGCGCACTCACCGAAGAGCGACAGCTGATCACGCCGAGGGCGCCAATCAGCAGTATCGCGCCCCCGACACCCACAGGCCACAGCCAGGGGCTCGGCCGGTAGCCAAGCTCCAGGACCCAGACCTGCAGCGCAAATGCTGACAGCTCGGCACCGAGGACCGCCAGCAGGCCGGCGAAAAACCCGAGACTGGCAAACTCTATGGCCAGGGCCCCCAGTATCAGGCCGCGGCGCGCACCCAGGGCGCGCAGCAGGGCACTCTCCCGCCGACGGCTGTCGACGCTCGCCTGCACGCCGGCGATCAGCACCAGTGCCCCGGCAAGAAGAATGATCGCCAGGACCAGTTCCACCGCCGCGGACACCTGGGCGACGATGCTGCGCAGCTGGGCGATGACCACGTCCATTTCGAAAACCGACACCGTGGGGAACTCGCGAATGAACGGATTGAGAAAGGTCTTCTTCTCATCGCCCAGATGAAAACTGGTCATGAAGGTCGCGGAAAAATCGGCCAGTAGCGCGGGCGGGAACACCATGAAGAAGTTGGGCTGCATGGACTGCCAGTCCAGCGCACGCAGACTGGCCACCGTTACCTCCAGCTCGCGGGACCCCACCAGCAATCCGAGCTGATCGCCCACGCCCACCTGCAGCCGCTCGGCGAACTCCTCTTCCAGTGACACCAGTGCCGCGTCGCTGTCCGCCCGCCACCAGCTGCCGGCCACCAGCTCATTTCCCGTCGGCAACTCGCGGGACCAGGTGAAGTTGGCCTCGCGCTGACGCCGTCCCTCCTCCTGTTCATCGCGCGTCGACAGCTCCTCGCCGTTGATGCGCATGATGCGCCCGCGGATCATGGGGTAGAGCGGTGCACTGTCTACGCCCGCCTGGCGCAGGGTCCGCTCCACGCGCTCCACCTCGTCGGGTGCGATGTTGATGACAAAGTGATCCGGGGCATCTTCCGGCACCTGCGTTTCCCAGCTGTCGATCAGCGTGGTCCGGATGATGGTAAGCACCAGCAGCAGCATGATCGCCATAGAGAAGATCACGACCTGCAGCGCATTGGCACTGCCACGCCGCTGCAGGCTGGCCAGCGCCAGGCGCCAGATACTGCCGGCGCGCATGCCGACGAGGCGGCCGCCGCGCAGCAGCGTCAGCGCCAGGACAAACCCGAGCGCGATGCTGGCCGCCAGCCCCGCGAGCACTGCCAGAGTCAGCAGCGCATCACCGCTGTACCACCACATGAGTCCGCTGACGGCGGTGAGACCGACCGCATAGTCCACGAGACCGCGGCGCCCCTCTTCCGGCATGTCGCGGCGCAGCACGCGCAGGGGACTGGCAAGACCCAGGCGCCGCAGCGGCGGCCAGGCAAAGGACAAAAGACAGACCAGTGCGGTGGCGGCGCCCATGGCATAGGGGCGCACACCTGCCGCCCCGGGCTGCAGCGGCAGGCTGTCAGCGAACACCTGGAACGCCAGCACCTGCAGGCCCGCACCGAGCAGGCAGCCTGCCAGTGTCGCGAGAACGCCAAGCGCCACCAGGCTGGACCCGTAGAGCCAGTTGATGTCCCGCGAAGTCGCACCGAGGCTCTTGAGAATGGCCACATAGCTGGCATGGCGCTCACTGAAGCGCCTCGCCGCCAGTGCGATAGCCACGCCGGCCAGCACCACGCCAAGGCTGCCGGCGAGGAGCAGGAAGCTCTCTGCCCGCGACAGCGCCGCACCGACCCCGGGCTGCCCCTCGCTGACGTCGATCAGGCGCTGTCCGGCGTCGAGCTGCGGCCGGAGCCAGTCTGCATAGGCGGCGACGTCGGGCGCGGCGCCGGCCACCAGCTGTCGGTAGCTCACGCGGCTTCCAGGCTGCACCACGCCGGTCGCCGGGATGTCGTCGACATGCATGAGTACGCGGGGGCCGACGTCCACGAAGGACACGGAGCGATCCGGTTCGGCACGCACCGCGCCGGTGACCCGCAGGGCGGCATCGCCCACATTCACGCTGTCGCCGGGCGCTATATCGAGCAGGGGAAACAGTCGCGAATCCACCCAGACTTCGCCCCGGGGCGGCCCGGTGTCCGCGACCCGGGCGTCGCCGAAGGGGGCCGGGCTCATGCGCAGGTCGCCACGCAGGGGATAGCCGGGGCTGACCGCCTTGATGGAGGCCAGCGAGGAGGCGTCCGACCCACTGTAAACCATCGACGTGAAGCTCAGCGTTGTCGCCGTGTCGAGGCCGCGGCTGCGCGCCTCCTGCAGCCAGTCATCGGGCAGGGGCTGGCGGCTGCGCACCACCTGGTCGGCGGCGAGAAAACGGTGACTCTCCTGCTCCAGCGCCACCTGCAGGCGCGTGGTGAAGGCGCTGATGCCGGCGACCACGGCGACGGCCAGCACCAGCGCCGACACCAGTACGCCCAGCTCGCCGCCGCGCCAGTCCCGCGCCAGCATGCGGGAGGCGGTTACCGCCCAGCCATTCACGCTTCGGCGAGCTCGCCGGCGGACATTTCCAGGCGGCGTTCGCAGCGTGCCGCCAGCGTCGAGTCGTGAGTGACCAGGACCAGCGTCGTGCCCTCTTGCCGATTGAGCTCGAACAGGAGGTCGATCACGCGTTCGCCCGTAGCGGTGTCGAGGTTGCCGGTGGGCTCGTCCGCGAACAGGATGCGCGGCTGCGCGGCGAAAGCGCGGGCGATGGCAACGCGCTGCTGCTCGCCGCCGGAGAGCTGCAGCGGGTAGTGGCCGGTGCGGGCGGAGAGGCCGACACGGTCGAGGAAACGGGCGGCCTGTTCCCTGGCATCGCGCTGTCCACGAAGCTCCAGCGGCAGCATGACGTTCTCGAGGGCGGTCAACGCAGGCAGCAGCTGGAAGGACTGGAACACGAAACCGACCTCGCGGGCGCGAAGCTGGGCGCGGCCGTCCTCATCCAGCGCGCTGAGCTCGGTTTCGCCGATATGAATCGAGCCGCCACTGGCATCGTCCAGCCCGGCGAGCAGGCCGAGCAATGTCGATTTACCGGAACCGGAGGCCCCGATGATCGCGACACTCTGGCCCGACTTGATTTCAAGGTCGATCCCTTTCAGTATCTCCAGCTCGTCACCCGCGATGGGGACGCTCTTGCGGAGATTGTGTACCTTGATCATCTTCCCTATCCCTTTGAGGCGGGCCAACCGACAATTGTCGTTACGCGCTCTTGCCCGCAGCGGATTCCTGCTCCTACTGCTGCTCGCGCCGGTGGCGATGGCGACACCGCGGCTGCTTGTGCTCGGCGATAGTATCAGTGCGGCCTACGGCATGTCGCTGCAGGACGGCTGGGTTGCCCTGCTCGAGCAACGCCTGGCGGACGCGGAAGGCACGCGGGTCGAGATGATCAACGCGAGTATCAGCGGCGAAACCACGGACGGCGGCCGTCGGCGTCTCCCGGCACTGCTCGCGGAGCACAGGCCGGACGCCGTGATCATCGAGCTGGGGGGCAACGACGGGCTGCGCGGTTACCCGGCAAACCGCCTGCGCGGCAATCTCGTCAGCATGGCCAGCACGGCAGCGGAGGCCGGTGCCGAGGTGCTGATTCTGCCCATGGAGATACCACCAAATTACGGATCGCGCTACGCGGCGGAGTTTCGCGACAGCTTTCCCGCCGCCGCGCGCGAATCGGGCGCCCGCCTCGGTCCCTTCATGCTCGAGGATATCGCCACGGAGTCAGGGCTGATGCAGGACGACGGCATTCATCCCACCCGGGAGGCGCAGGCAATGATCGTCGACAATCTGCTGCCCTCGATTCTGGAACTGCTTCGGCAATGAGCGTAGCTGAGCGCAGCCCCCTGCAGAACAGCCTCTACCGGATCATTTTCGGCACGGGCACGAAGGCCGGAAAATGGTTTGACCTGGTCCTGATCGGTGCCATTCTGGTCAGCGTGGCGGTCATCATCGCCGACTCCATACCCGCCTACCATGAGCGCCATGGCGAGCTGTTCCAGGCAATCGAGTGGGGCTTCACCCTGGTGTTCACGATCGAGTACCTGCTGCGCATCTGGATTGCCCACAATCGCCGGGCCTACATTTTCAGCGTCTACGGCGTTATCGACCTGCTCTCGATTCTGCCCACGTATATTGCCTTTTTCCTGCCCGAGGCCGCACCACTGCTGATCATTCGCCTGTTGCGAGTGCTGCGCGTTTTCAGGGTTCTGCGCCTGCTGACCATGTTGAATGAGGCGAACGTGCTAGCCGGTGCTCTGCGACAGTCGTCGCGGCAGATCTTCATTTTCTTCCTCATGGTCATGACCACCATGGTGATCTTCGGCTGCCTGATGTACGTGATCGAAGGACCCGAGAACGGGTTCGACAACATTCCGGTCAGCGTGTACTGGGCCGTGGTCACTATCACCACCGTCGGCTACGGCGACTACGTACCGATCACGGCGGCGGGCCGGACCATCGCCGCGGCGGGCATGCTGCTGGGCTATGCCATTATCGCGGTACCCACGGGCATCTTCACGTCCAAACTCATGACGCACAATCGTGAGAAGCTGACGCTGAACTGTCCCCAGTGCGCGCGTGCGGGGCATGAACCCGACGCACGCCACTGCAAATACTGCGGCGCGGGCCTTCACGACGACGGAGAGCAGCCAGCTGCAGGGAACAGGGCCTGAATCACCGGCGCGAATGCGCTACACTATCCTTTCGAATTGAACCGCCAGACCACCGCGTCTGCACCCACACCCTGGATTCCCATGCCCCGCGAACTTTTCAGCTACCCCCTATACTGGGCTGAGTGCTTCGGCACGGCACCGGAACTGCCCATGTCGCGCGCCGAGATGGACGCGCTCGGCTGGGACAGCTGCGACATAATCATTGTCACCGGCGATGCCTATGTCGACCATCCCAGCTTCGGCATGGCGGTGGTCGGCCGCCTGCTCGAGGCCCAGGGCTTTCGCGTCGGCATCATCGCCCAGCCGGACTGGACCAGTGCCGAGCCCTTCACCGTGCTCGGCCGGCCGAACCTGTTCTTCGGCATCGCCGCCGGCAATATGGATTCGATGATCAATCGCTACACCGCCGATCGCAAGCGCCGCAACGATGATGCCTACACCCCGGGCAACGAGGGCGGCCGCCGTCCCGACCGCGCCGTCGTGGTCTACAGCCAGCGTGCTCGCG
>JAWLGG010000051.1:0-11441 GCA_041685155.1 Chromatocurvus sp. | reverse complement strand
GGCGCCGCGCCCCCCCGCCCCCGGCCCAACTGCCCCCGCACCCCACAAGGTTGCCAGCGCGGATAACCGTGTGCGAAGCTTCTGCGCGCCGACAGGAGGGCAGATGAACAAGAAACTGTGGACACCCGGTGCCGAGCGCATCGCCGAGGCGCCGATCACGGCATTCATGGGGGCGGTGGAGCGCGAGCACGGGGTCGCGTTCAATGGCAATTATCAGCGGCTGCACCGCTGGTCGGTGGAGGAGCCGGAGGCGTTCTGGCAGGCAGCCTGGGACTTTGCGGGTGTCGAGGCGTTCTCGCGGGGCGATAAAGTGCTGGAGAATCCCGACGCGCTCCCCGGCGCACGCTGGTTTCCGCAGGCAGAGCTGAACTTTGCTGCCAACCTCCTGCGCTACCGCGGCGGGCAGACCGCGCTGGTGTCACTGCTGGAGAACGGTGAGCGTCGCGCGCTGAGTCGGGATGAGCTGTACCGCGAGGTCGCCCGGGTGGCGGCGGGGCTGCGCGCGGCCGGTGTGCAGCGGGGGGACAGGGTGGCCGGTTTCATGCCGAATATCGCGGAAACCGTGGTGGCCATGCTCGCGACGACCAGTCTGGGTGCCATCTGGTCCTCCTGTTCGCCGGATTTTGGAATCAACGGGGTGCTCGACCGCTTTGGCCAGATTGAGCCGAAAGTGCTGTTCGCGGCGGATGCCTACTATTATAACGGCAGGACCTGCGACTGCCTCGAGCGCGTAAGAGCGCTGTGCGACGAGGTGGCGAGCATCGAGACTGTCGTCATCGTGCCACTGGTGGGTGATCGCGATATCCGCGGGGCGCATGCCGATGCCATTGCCTTCGATCGCTTCGGCGATCCTGCAGCAACCCAGATCGACTTCGCGCCGCTGCCTTTTGAACATCCGCTCTACATCATGTATTCCTCGGGCACTACCGGCGTGCCCAAGTGCATCGTCCACGGCGCCGGCGGCACGCTGCTGCAGCACCTCAAGGAGCATCGCCTGCAGGTGGGCCTGGGCGAGGATGACGTCTTCTTCTATTTCACGACCTGCGGCTGGATGATGTGGAACTGGCTGGCCTCCGGCCTCGCCTGCGGGGCTACCCTGGTGCTCTACGACGGTTCGCCGTTCGCCGGGGAGGGCCAGCTGCTGCTGGACGCCATCGACAGCGAGGGCATCACCGTATTCGGCGCGAGCGCCAAGTACATCGCTGCGCTGGAGAAGGCCGGCCACCGGCCGCGGGAGAGCCATCGGCTCGATTCGCTGCGCACCGTGTTGTCTACCGGGTCGCCCCTGTCCCACGAGAGTTTCGACTACGTGTACCGCGAGTTCAAGGCCGATCTGTGCCTCTCCAGCATTTCCGGGGGCACCGATATCCTGTCCTGCTTCGTCGGTGGCTGCCCGATACTGCCGGTCTATAGCGGCGAGATCCAGGCAGCGGGTCTCGGCATGGCGGTGGAGGTCTGGGACGACGGCGGACAGTCCGTGGTCGGAGAGAAGGGCGAACTGGTGTGCACGCGACCGTTCCCGAGCTGTCCGCTGGGATTCTGGAACGACCCTGACGGCAGCCGTTTTCACGATGCCTACTTTGCTACCTGGCCGGGCGTCTGGGCCCATGGTGACTACGCAGAGGTCTTTCCTCATGGCGGCTTTGTGATCCACGGCCGCTCGGATGCGGTGCTCAATCCGGGTGGCGTGCGCATCGGTACGGCGGAGATCTACCGCCAGGTCGAACGCATTGACGAGGTGCTGGAGAGCGTGGTCATCGGCCAGGACTGGCAGGATGACGTACGCGTCGTGCTGTTTGTCGTGCTGCGCGCAGGGTTTGCGCTGGACGACGCACTGGTGGATCGCATCCGTCGCACCGTGCGCGAGAATACCACGCCGCGCCATGTGCCGGCGAAGGTGCTGCAGGTCGCTGATATCCCGCGCACCATCAGTGGCAAGATCGTCGAGCTGGCCGTGCGCAACGTGGTCCACGGCCGGCCGGTGAAGAATACCGACGCCCTGGCCAATCCCGAGGCACTGGCACTGTTTGCGGATCGTGCGGAGCTGCGCGAATGATGCTTGCGCGGGTCCGATCCGACGGTTAAATCCGCTATCATTGCGCTCCTTTGTCGCACGGACCCCACGGGAGCCCATGACCTCACGCCACTATCTGC
This sequence comes from Chromatocurvus sp., assembly GCA_041685155.1. Taxonomy (GTDB): domain Bacteria; phylum Pseudomonadota; class Gammaproteobacteria; order Pseudomonadales; family Halieaceae; genus Chromatocurvus. The sequence goes on along the minus strand of JAWLGG010000051.1, from coordinate 9,287 downwards.
CGCAGCACGATCGCCCCGTCGCCCTGTGGCTCATTGCCTGCGCCCTGGTGATCTTCGGTATGATACTGCTGGGTGGGGTCACACGCCTGACCGGTTCCGGCCTCTCCATGGTCGAGTGGCGACCGCTGATGGGCATTATCCCGCCGCTGTCCGAGGCCCAGTGGCAGGCGGTGTTCGACAAGTACCGCCAGTTTCCCGAGTACCAGCAGATCAATCGCGGCATGTCGTTGGATGGCTTCAAGGTCATCTTCCTATACGAGTACCTGCACCGTGTGCTCGGCCGCGTGATCGGGGTGCTGTTCTTCGTCCCGTTGCTGGTGTTCGCGCTGCGCGGCATGATCCGGCCCGGCATGCTGCCGCGGCTCCTGCTCCTGTTCGTGCTGGGTGGCTGCCAGGGCCTGCTGGGCTGGTATATGGTGCAGAGCGGACTCGTCGACCGGCCGAGCGTGAGCCAGTATCGCCTGGCAGCGCACCTCGGCCTGGCGGTAGCGATCTACGGGTTCATGCTCTGGGTCATTCTGGACCTGTGGCGCCAGCCACAGCAGGCGGCCCGCAGCAACGATTACCGGTCAACGCTGGGTGGCTGGGCACTGCTGCTCGTGGTCCTGGTCTACCTGATGATTCTCTCCGGTGCGCTTGTCGCTGGCACCGACGCCGGGTTTTCCTACAGCACGTGGCCAAAAATGGGCCCGAACTTCATCCCAGACGGGCTGTATGCCACGGATCCCGCCTGGCTGGCGGCCTTCGAGGATGTGACCACCATACAGTTCAATCACCGCCTGTTTGCCTACCTGCTCGCAGTGCTGCTGACGGGTTTCGCCGTGGTCACGCTGCGACGGGAGACCCAGCCGCGCATCCGTTGGGCGGCGCTGGCCGTCGTGGCGGCGCTCCTGCTGCAGCTTGTGCTCGGCATCAGCACGCTGCTGCTGCATGTTCCCGTGCCCCTCGCCGCGGCCCACCAGGGCGGTGCCGTCCTTCTCCTGAGCGCGGTGATTTTTCTTGCCCATACGCTGCAGCGCCGGGGCCGTGAGCACGCCTGACCGGTTTGCATCTGCGTCGTTCGCATCCGGACCGCCTGTCCCCTCACAGCGCGGATCACTTCACGCGCCTGCATCGCCTGGCGGCCGCTATTTGTAGGTGACCACCAGGTAGCCGCGCAGGAGTTCGTCTCCCGGGTTGGCGATGCAGTGGTCGGCATCCGCCCGGTACTGCGCGGTATCGCCGTTGCCCAGGTCGCAGCTGCTGCCACCGCTGGTGATCTGCGCGCGCCCCTCCGCCACGGTGAACAGCTCCCGCGTGCCATCGTAGTGGGCGCTGCTGGCCAGCCGGGTTCTCGGCTGCAGCCGGATCTCGTAGAACTCCACGGATTTCTCCTGGTGCAGCGGCGACAGGGTGCGGATGCGGCACTCGTGGTCGGCGCGGAACAGGGTGGCGGGGTCATTGCCATAGACCACCTCGATACCGGCGCTGGCGCTGGGGTCATCCACCAGTTCGCCGATGCTGATACCGAAGGCCTGGGCGATGCGGTAGGTCACCGCCAGCGTGGGATTTGCGCGGCCGCGTTCGATCTGGCTGAGCATGGAGCGGCTGACGCCCGAGGCGGCGGCCAGTTGCTCCAGCGTGAAGCGGTGCTGCTGCCGTAGCTCCGTCACCCGCTGGCAGAGAAATTCGCTCGCGGGGTCTGTGGCGCCGGCAACGGGGCTGCCGCGGCGCAGGCTGCCCGCCTGTGGGTTGTCGGCGCTGCTGCCCTCGGGTGGATCGCGGGTCTCTGGCATGTCGGTGTCTCGGTGTCAGTGGCTGTAGCCCGGGGGCGGGACAAACGCGCGGTGGTGCGTTTCCAGCAGGCGGGCGACCGCCAGGCTCGTGCGGTCGCCCATGTGCGCAGCGGCAATCTGGCAGCCGATGGGCAGGCCGTCCCGGGTAGTACCCAGGGGCACCGCGGTGGCGGGCAGCATGGCGTTGAGGGTGAGCCCGGCCCAGCGCAGTATCTCCATGTAGGGTCGCGCCGCGCCATCGACATGCAGCAGCCGGGACTGCATGTCCTCGGTGTGATCGTGGGGAAACGCCGGCACATGAGCGCAGGGGCACAGCAGCACGTCGTACTGTGTAAAGAACGTGCCCCAGGCCTGGCGGCTACGCATGCGGATCTCGTTCTGTCGCAACCAGTCGCGGTGTGACAGGGCGATGCCGCGCATCTGCAGCAGGGGTTCACTCATGTCATCGGGGTCTGCCGCCGCCACCATGTCTGCTGCCGTGCGACGCAAGCCCTCGGGCATATCCGCACCCAGCACCGAAAGCATGAGCTGCACGTAGTTGTGATGATTGGCCTCGGGATCTATCTCCGGTCTTGCCCGACGGTCGACCCGGGCGCCAAGCCTTTCAAGGCAGTCCGCCGCGGCCTCCACGTGTTTGGCAATGGCCGGCTCCACCGGGCAGAAGCGGTCGTCGGACCAGACGGCGACCCGCAGCTGGTGGACGTCATCAAAGGCCGCAGCCGGCAGCGTGAAGGGCTGCTTCGCAGTCACGTCGGGGGAGGGGCCGATAAGGACCTCAAGCGCCTTCTCTAGATCGTCAACGCAGGTTGCCATCGGTCCGGCGACGCAGAGGTCGCGCTCGGAAAGGACATTCTCCCCGGGTGGGATGTGCCCCTGCAGGCTCACCAGCCCGTAGGTCGGCTTGTGTCCAAAGACCCCATTGAAGTGGCACGGCGTGCGGATGGAGCCGCCGATGTCCGAGCCGAGCTCCAGCGGCGTAAGGCCCGCCGCGAGTGCCGCAGCGGCGCCGCCCGAGGAGCCGCCGCAGGTGCGCTCCGGGCGCCAGGGATTGTTGGTCACCCCATAGACATCATTGAATGTCTGCAGGTCGGCGCTCATGAAGGGCACGTTGGTCTTGCCGAACACGATGGCGCCGGCGTCGATGTAGCGCTGCACCGCCGCCGCATTGCGCGCGGGCATATTCTCTGCGCGATCGGACATGCCGCCCACCGTGACCATGCCGGCCGTGCAGTAGGCATCCTTGATAGTGAGAGGCACACCGTGCAGCGGACCCCAGTCCTCGCCGCGGGCAGCTGCTTCATCCGCGGCCCGGGCGCGGGCCAGAGCGGCATCGGCCGCCATCGCGACCACGGCATTGACCTCGCCGTTGAAGGTCTCGATGCGCTCGAGGAAAAAGGTCAGGACTTCCACGGCGGAAACCTGCTGCGCCCTGATGTCGTCGGCGATGCCGAACGCGCTGCGGTAAAGAAGGCTCATCTGTCGCTGTCCTCTGGCTGGTTGCGCGCCTCATCATACTGTAAACCGCAGGCGGAATCCCCTGTGCGGCAGGGGGCGCACAGCGCTGCCCGGGCTCTGTCCGCGCCCGCTGCGTGTCATGAAAAATTCACGTAACTGCCGCTTTCGGTCATTTAACTGTCATTCACGGTACCTAGTCTTGAGGCATGCGAGCATTTGATGGCATAGCATCAATCGACCGGCAGTGGCTGCTCGCCACGCGTGGCTCCTCTCTCTGGATCCTGCGCCACAGTCGCGGACTGTCGCGCAGCGCTGACGGTTACCTCTACGTCGTCATACCGCTGATACTGGCGGCGCTCACGGCACCCGGAATTCTGCTGCTGCAGCACGCCGCGATTGCTTTCAGCGTGGAGCGAGCCGTGTACTGGGTGCTGAAGAACAGCTTCCGTCGCCGCCGGCCTGCTCAGCTGCTGCCCGATTTTCGCAGTCGGATTACCGCGGCAGATGAGTTCAGCATGCCCTCGGGACATACTTCCGGGGCCTTCCTCTTTGTCACCCTGCTGGTTGTGCACTACGGTCCCGGCGTGGCGGTGCTCTACCCCTGGGCAGCCGCCGTGGGCATGTCCAGGGTAAGCCTCGGCGTGCACTTCCCCAGTGATACGGTGCTCGGCGCCGCACTCGGGGCCTCGCTGTGCCTGCTGACCGCCGGCTATCTGCCGTGACGGCCAGGCGCCTGACGTGGGCGGAAGGGCCGGCATGAAGATACTCTATGGCGTTCAGGCAACGGGCAACGGCCACCTGAGTCGCGCCCGGGCCATGGCATCGGCGCTTGCCGAACGCGGCGCGGACGTGCGCTACCTGTTCAGCGGACGCGAGCCCTCGCAGCTGTTTGCCATGCAGGACTTCGGCGACTACCTGGTTCGCCGCGGCCTCAGTTTCGTCAATGAGGCGGGGCGCATACGCTATCGCAAGACCCTGCGCTCCAATCGCTACCTGCGCTTTCTGAGGGATGTGCAGTCTCTGGACCTCGGGGATTACGACGTGATCGTCACCGATTTCGAACCGGTCACGGCCTGGGCCGGACGACTGCGAGGCAAGACCGTGGTCAGTCTCGGTCACCAGCCGGCGTTTGACTACGCCGTGCCCGTGGCCGACCAGAACCTGGCCAGCGAGCTTGTGATGCGCTGGTTTGCCCCGGGACAGGTGCGCATCGGCCTGCACTGGGCGCGCTACGCGCCGCTGATCCTGCCGCCGCTGATTCACCTGTCCACCCGCGAGGGCGTGCGCCGTGCCGGCAAGATACTTGTCTACCTGCCGTTTGAGGATCAGGTCGCCGTACAGTCGCTGCTTGCCCGCCTGCAGGGATTCAACTTCCATATCTATGCGCCTGGCCTGCCCTTTGAGGACCGCGGCAATCTGCATATGCGCCCGCCCTCCCTGTCAGGTTTCCAGGCGGACCTGCAGGATTGCGAGGGCGTGATCTGCGGCGCTGGCTTCGAGCTTGCCAGCGAGTGCCTCGTGCTCGGCAAGCGCCTGCTGGTCAAGCCACAGCAGCGCCAGATGGAGCAGGCATCAAATGCCCTGGCGCTTGCCGAGCTGAGGCTGGCCACCTGCATGCCGCGCCTGAGCCGCGAGACGATAGAGGAGTGGCTGGCGAGCAACGCGTTCGCGCCCCGAGTGCGCTACCCGGACGTTGCTTCGGCCCTGGCCGAATGGCTGCTGGTGGGGGATTACGCGCGGGAGTCGCTGGCGCGCCTGGGAGATTTGCTGTGGCGCGGGGTGACGCCGGATTGTGCGGTGCCACTGCGCGCACGGTCCGGCAGGCTGCCGAATACGGGCTGGGCCGCCTGATCAGTCGACCCGCGGCAGTCTGGCGCTGCGCCAGATGGCCAGCAGGCCGACCGCGATCAGCAGCCAGAGAACGCTGGCGGTACCACTTGCCGCATCGATAATCCCGAGGCCTGCACCGCTGAAGAGGAACAGGCCGACCACCGTGTTGCTGACGGCGGTGTAGCTGGCGCGGTTGCCGCTATCTGCCATGTCGACGAGGTAGGTCTTGCGTCCGATGCGCGCGCCCTGGTGGGCGACGGCGCACAGGAAAATCAGCAGTCCTCCAACCAGTGCACTCCCCAGAAGGCCAGGGGCCAGATAGTGCGCCGCGAGCGTGCCGGCCATTGCCAGTACGGAAATCATGGCGCCGACGGCCATCACCCGCTGCGATGCGCTGTCAGACCAGTAACCCCAGAAGGGCGCCGAGAGCAGGGCGGCCAGGCCCTCGGCGAGCAGCAGCGCACCGAGGTCATAGCCATCGCCGTCGCTGCTGGCGCGCAGTATCAGCACCACATAGGGTATGGCAAAGGCGGTGGAGATCAGGAGCACGCGGGCAATGACGAATTCGCGGAAGGCGCGATCCGTGTGTAGCAGGGAAAGGCTCCTGATGGCCTCGGTAATGGCGTTGCCGCCGCCCTCGGTCGCCCCCGGGGTTTCGGGTATGCGGGCATACAGTGCAGCGGCCAGAAGCCAGGCGGCGCCGGAGCCAGCGAGCAGAACGGCAAACAGGCCCGCATCCCCGGGCTCTCGCTGCGCCGCAAGCGCACCGTAGAGCATCAGCCCGGCGGCCACGCCCAGCGTGACCAGGCCTGCGACCGAGCCCGCCAGACCGGTGAGTCGACCTCGCCGGCTCTTCGAGACCGTCTTGCCTAGCACGTCCTTTGCCGCTACCGAGCACACCCCGCGGGCGAGGCTGAAGACAGCGAGGAGACCGACCACCGCCAGGCCGAGGGCGTGGCCCCGCAGCCACATGACCGAGGGAACCATGGCGACCAGGCACAGGGCCTGTACCACACTGCCCGCGACCCAGAACCCTTTGCGCAGCGCATGCTGTCGCACATGCTGGGCGACGAACAGCTGCGGCAGCAGCGACAGCGACTCGCGTATCGGTACCAGTAGTGAAATGTAGATGGCCGGGGCCGCCAGCGAGGCCAGCATCCAGGCCAGCACAATGCGACTGCTGGTCAGTGCATCTCCTATCTTGGTAAGCACCTGGGCGAGCAGCTGTAGCGAGAAGGCGATGGGCTGTTCGCGGCAGGCCGCATCCGGTATGTCGCGGCAGACCCGCGCATCCTCTTCCTCGGCAATGCGTGCGTAGAAGCGCTCGTACAGATCGCGCTCGACCCGAGGCATGGTATCCGTTCCCTGCATGCTTGATTCCCTGGCGGTGGCGAATCGCTGACTTTAGCGCAGGGAGTGCAGAAACTGCAGGTGCGTCTGGTACTGCGACAGAATATCGTGGTTGATCTGCTCTGCCGTCCAGCCCATGACACAGTAATCCTGCCCGCCCTCATTGAGGTGGACCTCGGCGCGGTAGAACCTGTCGTCGTCGCCGAGTTCCTCAATGGACTCCGCGGCGATCCCAGCCGAGGGCATGGGGTGCGGTCGGCAGCGCACGCGGTAGACAAAATCAATCTCCTCGCCGTGCAGTGCGTCCAGGTGTATGGAGCCGTTTTCTTCCAGTTCGTCGACAACGCGGGCGTGCACGTCGTGGTTGGCGAGCTCGGCGGCAAAATCCTGCATGGCCCGGTTGACGGTGGATGCCATGAACTGGCGGACCGCTGCCTCCCCGGGATAGTGCAGCAGCGTCGTCAGGCGCTGGCGCCAGTCGCCGGGCTCATTGACGTAGGGTGTCACAGTCTGGGTCGTGCGTTTGGCGACGTCGGTGCGGAGGGCGCTGCCAAAACCCCAGATGGCGCCGAGCAGGGCCAGGGAAAAGGGCAGGGCACTGGCGATGGCGGCGGTCTGCAGGGTGGACAGGCCGCCCGCCAGCAGCAGGGCGATGGCGATCAGTGCGATCAGGGCGGTCCAGAAAATACGCTGCGGTGCGGGGGTGTCGTCGCGCCCGTTCGCGCAGAGCATGTTCAGCACCATCGCGCCACTGTCTGCCGAGGTCACGAAAAACACGACCACCATGAGCAGCGAGATGCCGGAGAGCAGGGTGGTCATTGGCAGGTATTCGAGAAAGCTGAACAGCGCCACGGACTGATTCTCCTGCACCGCGTCGGCCAGCTGAGTGGCGCCGCCGTGGAGAATCAGTTCGATCGCACTGTTGCCGAAGATTCCCATCCACATCAGCGTGAATCCACAGGGCACCAGCATGGCGCCGAGCACGAATTCACGTATCGTGCGGCCGCGGGAGATGCGGGCGATGAATAGGCCGACAAAGGGTGACCAGCTCAGCCACCAGCCCCAGTAGAAGATGGTCCAGCCGCCGAGCCAGTCGGTGGGGTCGTAGGCATACAGATTGAACGTGTTGGTTACCAGGTCGCCGATGTAGGTGCCGAAGTTCTCGACCGTACCCTGCAGGATGACGATGGTGGGCCCGGCAAGCAGCACGCCGAGGAGAAGAATCATGGACAGGCCGATATTCAGCTCCGACAGGCGCTTGATGCCCGCGTCCAGTCCGAGCACAACCGACACGGTGGCGAGCAGCATGGTGCCGATGATCAGCGCGACCTGCACGCCGACAGAGATCTCCACGCCGAACAGGTAGTTCAGGCCGCCGTTGATCTGCAGCACCCCGAGACCGAGGCTCGTGGCGACGCCGCAGGTGGTGCAGACGATGGCGAAGACGTCGATCGCGGCGCCGAAAGGCCCGTAGATACGCTCGCCCACGAGGGGATAAAACGCGGAACGCAGGGTCAGCGGCAGGCCGTGGCGGAAGGCGAAATAGGCCAGGATGAGCGCGACAATGGCGTAGATCGCCCAGGCGTGCAGGCCCCAGTGGAAAAACGTGAGCTTCATGGCCTCGGCGGCGGCGTCGGTTGTCCCGCCCTCGCCCAGCGGCGGGTCGAGAAAGTGCATGACCGGCTCCGCCACGCCGAAGAACATCAGACCGATACCCATACCCGCTGCAAACAGCATGGCAAACCAGGACAGGTAGGAGTAGGACGGTTCCGAGTGGTCCGGCCCCAGCTTGATATCGCCCGCGCGGGACAGGCTGAATACTGCGACGCTGATCAGGATGATCGCGACCACCAGCAGGTAGTACCAGCTTGCGTAGTGCACGATGCCCTGCAGCAGCGACTGGAACACGGACTGGCTGCCATCGGGCCAGAGACTGGCGACGATGACCAGCAGCAACAGCACGCCGGTCGCCGGCCAGAACACGGCATGGTCGACATAAAAGCGGCGAGGGGCGGCGTCCTGCATGGTTTCGGGTCTCCTTGCTGGCGATGACTGGGCGGCCGCAAAGCCTAGCACACCCGCGGGATTATCCGTTCGAGTAAGAAGTAATTTTCACGCGTCGGTCGGGGGTGTTCTCTGAAAAAGGTGCCAATTTGGCTGTTATGGTCGATATTTGATATCATTCCTGATCAAAGTGTTGGCTATGGACACTTTGCGCCGTAATTATTTCAGTCACACCCGACGTTGCAAGCCTGGCAGGAAAACCGGTTCCGATACGGCCGGCCTCGCGTAATGGTCATGGCTATCGGGTCATTTCAGAGGGTTTTTTTCATGTATCGAATGCACACGTTCAATCGTAAACGTCTTACTCATGCCGTGGTCTCCGCCGTCGCGGGAACCTTTATTGCCGGCAGTGCGCAGGCGCAGCTGGAAGAGGTGATCGTCACCGCTACCAAGCGCTCCGCAAGCACCCAGGACATACCGCTGACAATCCAGGCCCTGGGCCAGGACAGTCTCGAGCAGATGGGGGTCGGCAACTTCGAGGATTATCTTGTGCAGCTGCCCGGGGTGACCGCCGGCGGCAGTGGCCCGGGCCAGAACACCATCTACATCCGCGGGATCGCCTCGACCACCCCGAACCTCACCACTGCCGGTGTTGCCGGGCTGTCGCCGAATGTCGCCTTCTACCTCGACGAGCAGCCGCTGGCGCAGCCCGGACGCAACCTCGACGTGTACGCCGCCGACCTCAACCGCGTGGAGGTGCTTTCCGGCCCCCAGGGAACGCTGTTCGGGTCCAGCTCGCAGGCCGGCACGGTGCGCCTGATCACGAACAAGCCGGATTTTTCCGGAACCTATGGCAAGGTCAAGGGCGGCACC
>JAWLGG010000515.1:0-2769 GCA_041685155.1 Chromatocurvus sp. | reverse complement strand
ATGTTGGAGATCTTCTTGTCCACCAGCAGGATGTAGGGCGAGTCGGACTCGACCATCATGTTGTCCTGGTTGGAGATGAAGTACGGGGACAGATAGCCGCGGTCAAACTGCATGCCTTCGACCACGTCCAGTTCGTTTTCAAGGCCGGAACCTTCCTCGACGGTGATCACGCCTTCCTTGCCGACCTTGTCCATGGCGTCGGCGATGATCTTGCCGATAGCGTGGTCACTGTTGGCGGAAATGGTTCCCACCTGGGTGATCGCCTTGTTGTCCTCACAGGGGATGGACGCCTTCTGGATCTCTTCGACAGCGGCGGCAATGGCCTTGTCGATTCCGCGCTTGAGGTCCATCGGGTTCATGCCGGCGATGACGGCCTTGAGGCCTTCGCTGACGATGCCCTGGGCCAGTACGGTCGCCGTGGTGGTGCCGTCACCGGCGGCGTCAGACGCCTGTGAGGCGACTTCCTTGACCATCTGCGCGCCCATGTTCTCGAACTTGTCCTTCAGCTCGATTTCCTTCGCGACGGAGACGCCGTCCTTGGTCACGGTAGGGGCACCGAACGACTTGTCAAGAACCACGTTGCGGCCCTTGGGACCCAGTGTCGCCTTGACGGCATCAGCCAGGACATTCACGCCCCGCAGCATTGCCTGGCGGGCTTCATCGCCAAAATATACGTCTTTAGCAGCCATGATAGTTTCCTTTACCTTTACTGTTTGCGATTGGTTGGGAGTGAGTGATCTCTAAGCGCCGTTATTCGACGACAGCGTAGAGCTCGCTCTCGCTCATGATGATCAGCTCTTCGCCCTCGATCTTGATGGTGTTGCTGCCGGCGTACTGACCAAATACAACCGTGTCACCCACTTTTACCGCAACCGGGCGCTGTTCGCCGTTGTCCAGCACCTTGCCGTCGCCAACAGCGACCACTTCACCCTGGTTAGGCTTTTCCTTGGCTGAGCCCGGCAGAACGATGCCACCGGAGGTTTTCTCTTCTTCTTCCTTGCGACGAACGACAACGCGGTCGTACAGCGGACGGATTTTCATGGATTACGATCTCCAACTCATTCAGTGTTATCGACTCCCCTGTCGGGGCCTGCACGCTTAATTGGGGTCGGGGAAAAGGATTTCAAGAGAGAATTAGCACTCTTTTTGCGAGAGTGCTAATTTTTTTCAAGGCGGGCAATGCATGATGCCGCGGGGCTCCCTGCCCAACGCGACAGAAACCAGATATTTCCTCTTATATTCAATAAGTTAGCGCTTATCTTCGTCGACGCGACGATATTCCCCTTCAATAGTGGTCGAACCCCCGGGGGGCGGCTCATCGGGATCCGGACCTGGCCCGGCGCCGGTTCTGGCACTGCTGGCACCCTGCCCGCCAAACAGCCAGCGTGACACCCGGCGGCGCAACGGCCCGAACAGCACGAGAACCGCCGCGGCGTCCGTGATCAGGCCGGGGAACATCAGCAGCAGGGCAGCGAGCCCCACGGCCATATCGTCGACGAAGATCTGCGGGCCGAAAATGCGACCGTCCTGTGCCTCACGCAGCCGCAGGAACATGTCCCGGCCCTGAAAGCGCAGGAGCATGATGCCGGCAACCAGGGTCAGGAAAACGTAAGCCAGAGCGGTGAAAGCGCCAGCGGAGATGCCGAGCTGGATCAGGGTCAGCAATTCCAGCCAGGGCAACAGCAGTATCAGAAGTCTCATGGGTCCAGTATGGGGTCTCGCGGCCGCTTTTCAAGCGCTCTTGCCGCACGACAGGGCAGCGGGCATGCTGGGTGGCATGACAGACCATGCCAGTATCAACGAGCGCATCTGGCTCGTCGTCGCCGCCATCCCCGCGGGCTGCGTTAGCACCTACGGCGCGGTTGCACGGGCTGCGGGGCTGCCCCGCGGCGCGCGGCGGGTCGGCCACGCACTGGGCGCCCTTCCCCCGGGCAGCCAGGTACCCTGGTACCGGGTGATCAACGCGCAGGGGCGCATCGCGATTCCCGAGGGCAGCAAAGCCGCGCGAGAGCAATGGAAGCGACTGGTGAGCGAGGGAGTACTGCCGAATGCCAGCGGCCGTATCGATCTGCGGCGCTACGGGGTATGAGCAGCTGCAGCGCTGCTCAGTATCCGATCAGCGTTCCCACTCCGATGCCGAGGAATGTCCCCACGACGTAGCCGAGCATGCCGACCAGCATGCCGGGCGCCACCAGCGCATGCCACTCCCGGCTCGCCGCGAGGGCCGCGGCCGCCGGCGGGCCCAGTATGCAGGCATTGGATGCCACCATGACTTCGGCCAGGTCCAGCTTGAACCACCAGCCGACGAGCAACAGCAGAGCCAGGTGGATCAGGACCACAATCATGACGAAAACCACCAGGGGCAGCGCCGTACCGATCACCGCGGAAATATCCGCACTGGCACCGATCACGGCGAAAAACAGGTACATGAACAGGCGGCCGATCTCGAACTCCGAGGCCACGTGGCGCGTGACGCCGCCTGCGGTATTCGCCACCAGCAGGGTGAGCGCGGTCACCGGCAGTACGAACCAGGCCGGGTGGCCCAGCCATCCCGCGATTGCGGCGCTGACCGCGCAGATGACGAAGCTCAGCGCCAGACCGTTGACCGCCGGCAGCAACGCAAAGGGCGCCTCCTCTTTTTCGCCCCTTTCCTGCGCGGTCTCTGCGCCCACCGCCTGCGACTGGCCGGGCACGGCGCCATTGTGCACCGAGGGCAGCGCGCGGCGCACCCAGCGGCTGACCGGCAGCAGCATGAGCAATAACAGGAAG
>JAWLGG010000050.1:0-11469 GCA_041685155.1 Chromatocurvus sp. | reverse complement strand
GGAAAAGCCCCAACTTATAGACCGCACTGCTCAACTGACTGACCACGCACGACCCGGATCGCGTGCCTGAACCCCCGTATGTTGAGAAAATTAAAGTAGAAAGTGAGGAAAACAGCCGCTATTACCAGCCAAAGCACCACAATCGGGAGTTCGTAGCCGAATAACGGAACTTTATAAAACACCAGAGCAGAAACAGCCCCTGCCAGTGGTGAAAGAAATTCGTTTATCGTTTCATCAATGCCCGCAGCGAGGGCTCGAAGTGGAAGCATGCCAAAAAGGAAAAGCCCCAACTTATAGACCGCACTGCTCAACTGACTGACCACGCGTTTTTGTCGCACAAATTCCTTGAGCTCACGTTCATGTTTCAGTTCTGCACGCCCCCGCCCCACTTTGCATCTACTGCAGCAAGTGACTCATCGAGTGCTCGAGTAATTTCATCGATGTCGTCTCGCGTCGCTATGAGCGCTGGACTGAGCAGAATTGTATTATTGAACTCGCGTATGCTGCGATTGGTGCGGCCGATCATGACGCCGCGCTCGAGACAGCCAGCCTGCACCGCCATGGCATATGCCTCATCAACGGGTTCCTTGCTATTCCTGTCCTTGACCAGCTCAATTCCTGCAAACAGACCTTTTCCCCTAACATCCCCGATAACCCGATACTTTTCAGCGAGTTCGTGCAGCTTGTCCAGCAGGTAAGCTCCCTGTGTTGCTGCGTTTTCAAGAAGTCCTTCATTTTCCAGAATGGCGAGGTTGGCGAGAGCACCTGCGGGCCCTGCAGTGCAGCCCCCGAATGTGCTGATGTCACGGAAATATGACAGCTTGTCGTCCGGCGTTGACTTGAAGGCATCGAACAGTGCGCCCGTCGTTACGGTACATGAAATCGCAGCGTAACCACTGGCAACGCCTTTTGCGAGAGTGACAATGTCCGGTTGTACATCGTAATGCTGGTAGCCAAACCAGGCTCCAGTGCGCCCAAGGCCGCAGACGACTTCGTCGATATGCAGGAGGACGTCGTATTTGCGGCAGATTTCCTGAATGATAGGGAAATACTCTGGAACGGGCGGAATAACGCCTCCACCGGCAGTGATGGGTTCAAGAACCACGGCGCCTATCGTATCAGGGTCTTCTCGCCTGATCACAGTCTCAAGTTCGTGCGCACACTCGATGTTGCAGCTACCGTACTCCTTGCCGAAGGGGCAACGGTAGCAGCAGCAATGGCTGAACTCTACGAAGCCAGGGACAAAAGGTCCATACTGAGCCTTGCGTTCGTTCTGACCGGTGGAACTGAGAGTCCCCAGAGTCGTGCCGTGATAATCACGGTCGCGATAGATAATCTTGTGTTTTTTTCCTTCATTTCGACTATGCGAGAGTTGCCGAACCATCTTATAAGCTTTCTCGTTGGCTTCAGATCCTGAACTGGAAAAGAAGACCCTGTCCAGGCCCGGCATTTTTTCCACGAGCGCCGCGGCAAAGCGGGCACCGGGCTCGGTGCCGAAGTTGCCGGCGAAGTAGCACATCTCAAGAAGCTGGGCATGAATGGCATCTGCGATTTCCTGGCGGCCAAACCCGACGTTGACTGACCACACGCCACCGGATGTCGCGTCGAGAAAGGTTCTGCCCTTTGCGTCGACCACGCGCATGCCGGAGCCGGACATGATGACCATGGGGTCGGCCGAACCAAAGCCGTGATGCTGCGTTATGTGATGCCACACGTTCTGCCGGTCGGCTTCAATGATCAGCTGTTCCTGCTCCATTTCCATATTTCCTCTACATCTCCACGGTCCGCCGGTCGGACTTACGCTCTCTGAAAACCTCTAACGCCTGCTTTATATAGATGTGGTGAGGTCACAGATAGGCCCAGCGGGGCAGCCTTCATCAATCCAGATGGCCTGCTCAAGTTGCCGAACAGCTGCTGAAAAGCTCCAGAAGCAGGTGCTGGCCTGATGTAGCAGGCAAAACTGGGTCTAACGGTTTCGAATTTAAAGAAATAGGGTCAGGCTCACAGGCAGACATGGCGCTTACAAAAAACCACCAGTGGCCTGTTTGCTTTCGCTCGTTTTCGGAGGGGGAGCAACCTCGTTCGGCGAGGCTCAAGACCTGCTGCGTCCCGCAAGGATTACGCATAGTTTCCTGACATCAGGGTAAACAGAGGGTTAAGCAAATGAAAAAGAGCGGAATAGTTTCGGTCTCCGGCTGGGCAGGAGCAATAGCGGCGGGGCCGCTTGTGCTCGGGGCGGCGTCATCGTCCATAGCGCAGGAGGGGGAAGATCAAAGGAGGGTTGGTATCGAGGAGGTCGTCGTTACCGCCCAGCGCAGGGCAGAGAGCCTGCAGAGTGTGCCGATTGCCATAAGTGCCTACTCCGAGGAGCAACTTCGAACCCGTCGCATCGATTCACTGGGCGGACTCGCGGATAGAACGCCCGGATTTGCCATCGGGCAGTTCTTCCCCACACAGCCACAGATCTATATCCGCGGAATCGGCTCAAACGACGATGGACCAGCGGCCGACCCCTCCACAGTGGTGTTTATCGATGAGGTGTATGTGGGCCGGGCAGCCGGCTGGACGGCGAATCTCTTTGACCTCGAGCGTGTAGAGGTTCTGCGGGGTCCGCAGGGGACGCTCTACGGCAAGAACGTCGTTGGAGGGGCTATCAACCTTATCACACGCAAACCGGATGAGAACTTTCGTGCCCAGCTCAGCGCGTCGGTAGGTAATCTTGACAGCAGGCAATTCCAGGGAGTTCTGAGCGGGCCAATAGCAAGCAACCTTTATGGGAAAATCTCGTTTAATGAGATGAGCCGGGATGGGTATCTGGATTCAAAGGTGGGACTGTTCCCGGACGCGTTTCCGAGTCAGGATCCGCTTTCGCTCGGTCAGTTCGAGCAGCTGAACAAGAATAGTACCGGTATCCGGGCAGGGCTTCGCTGGCTACCCTCTGAAGATCTCGAAATCAACTTTAGCGTGGATAGTGCGTCGCTTGACGAGAATGCGCCGGGCTTTTTTCGTCGGGGCACTGCGGATGCCCAAATGCTGGATGGACTGCTGCCGCAATATGTAGGAGACCCCAGGATCAATCTTCAGGACCGTCCTGCGCAAACAACCAATGAAACAACCGGTTTCAATCTGCGTGTGGATTATGAGCTTGGTTGGAGTACTTTCACGTCGATTTCCTCTTACCGCGAATCAGAGACCCTGAACACGGATTGCTGTTCCGTCTATAACGAGGAGGAAGCGAGGCTGCTGGCCAGCTCGCCAACCGCACCAGCCTTCGGGCAATTGCTGCTCGGCACCGGTAACGTCACTCGCGAGGATGCGGACCAGTTGTCCCAGGAGTTCCGGTTTACCTCCGCAGGTTCCGGCCCCCTTCAGTGGGTGGCTGGTTTTTACTATCTTGAGGAGAACACTGACCGCACGGAAAGCTTCGATTACGGCATAGGATTCAGCGACGGTGCAGGAGGCTTCGATACATTTGTCCCTCCGACCACTGGTATCACGACTCAGTTCGGTCAGACTGAATCCGTGGCAATTTTTGGGCAGGCCACCTGGAGTATTACCGAAAAAATGCGACTGACCGCAGGTGCGAGATGGACGGAGGATACCAAGAAACTACGCTCTATCGGCCAGCCCGGAGGGTTCCTCGTCAATGAGGCTTTTGACGTCAGCGTCGACGAAAGCTGGGACGAAGTGACACCGAGGTTCGTCCTGGACTACCAGCTTACGGAAGATATTTTCCTCTATACCCTGGCTTCGAAAGGATTCAAGTCCGGTGGGTTTCAGGGCTCTCCGCCGAGAAGAATCAATGCGGCCGTGCCGTTTGAGCCGGAAATCGCCTGGCTCTACGAGGCGGGGATCAAGAGTGAGTGGTTTGATCGTCGCGCGCAGGTCAATCTGACCGGCTTCTACACGGACTATACGGATCTGCAGGTTTTTCAGCTTCTTGTGCCGGAAGATTCGCCCGCCGATGCTGGTGTTCTCGTGGCCCAGAATGCAGCTGATGCAGAAGTCCAGGGGCTGGAACTGGAAATCACCTTGATGCCCATCAGTGGTTTGACGTTGAGCGCATCGTACGCCTACCTCGATGCAACATTTTCTGAGTTTTTCCCCCCTGCTGGATTCAATACGCCAAGTGGCGTAGATCCTAATGAACGTGCAGGTAACAACCTGAGGAATTCGCCCGAGCACAGCGGGACCCTGATGGCTGTTTACGAAATGATGCTCAAGGATGGCAAGGGCCTTATGTTCCAGTTGGACTGGCGCTATCAGGACGATGCGTTCCAGGACCCTGATAACCAGGAGGGAGCGGCCATAGATGCCTATGACCTCCTCGACGCGCGCGTCGCCGTCACCAGCAGTGATTCCAAATGGGAACTGGCGCTGTGGGCTGAGAATCTTTTTGATGAAGATTACTTCATTCACGGCTTTCCCTCTGAGCAGGGTGGCACCATGACTCCTGGACCGCCTCGGCTTTATGGCTTAAGTCTGACCTGGAGCATGTAGTTGTATTACAAACGCCTGGAGTGTCGAGCGCTTCGGGCACAAACCTCTCGGGGTTAAAGGAGGTGTCTCTCCTTTAACCCCTGCTAACCCTGCGCGGACATCGAAGAGCTTGCAATGGATGCTTGCTGCCCTTGCCTGTACATGGATGCTGAGGAGGGGCCGGGTGTTTCATCAGGCGTCGTGGCGGATACCCTTGAAAGGTCATGTCGTCCACACAGCCTGGCGCTGTGTTTTTGCCTTGAAGATTAGGGCTTTTTTGAACTGTGCGCTCGCGCATCTCACTGAGTTCCATGCGAGTTACATCTTATTGACATGCTACAGAGTGGTTCTTTTATGTCTCGCGTTGCCTATTGGGGACTCTTTGCAGCGCTTCTTGTTGCCCTGGCAGGCGCAGCTTACCTGACGCTTCAGCGAGATCCCGACTTATCTGCGGACAGCCCCGATGTTGTTCCGCCGGACCCGGTAATCACGGTTGATGCGGAGCGGGTGACCCTGGACACGGTGCAGGATGCAGTACGCGCCGTGGGGACGCTTCGACCCAATGAGTCCGTGACGATAGCCCCGGAGATCGCAGGACGCGTAGAGCGCTTGGATTTCGCAGAGGGCGAGGAAGCGACTGCAGGACAGGTTCTGGTGGCCCTGGACTCAGCAATACTTCGCGCGGAGCTTACAAAGACGCAGTCAGACCTGGCTCTGGCCAGGGTAAACCGCGACCGCCTTGCTACGCTGGCCGAGCGTGGCACGGGATCCTTGCGAGCGCTGGACGAGGCAGTAGCCTCCTTGCGTGCGGCAGAAGCAGCGGCCGCATTGGCAGAGCTGCGCCTTGAGAAATCCGAGCTGAGAGCGCCTTTCGCGGGCATTGTCGGGGTGCGTACGGTAAGCGTTGGGGCCTATGTTATCCCCGGTCAGCGAATTGTCGAAATAGTAGCGACCGATCCTATCAAAGTGGAATTCCGGGTCCCGGAACTCGCATTACCAAGAATCAAGGTAGGGCAGTCTGTACGCGTATTGGTAGATGCACTGCCTGAGGAGACATTCCTGGGCGAGATTCATGTTGTCGACCCCTTGGTCGACGATATGGGCCGCTCCGGTCGCCTGCGGGCACTCATTTCGAATCCTGACCGCCGCCTTTCGCCGGGTCTTTTTGCCCGGGTGGAGGTCATGGTCGGTCTGTCTGAGAATGCAGTGTTTGTACCTGAGTCCGCGGTGTTTTCGAGGGGGCAGGCGCGGTATGCATTTCGCGTTGTGGGCGGTCGCGTGAAGCAGACCCTGCTCGAGCTCGGGCAGCGACGCCCGGGCATGGTGGAGGTGATTGACGGGTTGGATGCCGACGCTGTCGTGGTCACTGCCGGGCAGCAGAAGCTACGGGACGGCAGCCGTGTACGGGTCAGAGGTTCCACTGTCCACGAAATCCAGGACCGCTGACCCGATGGATTTTGAATTTTTCATACGTCGACCGGTATTCTCGACAGTACTCAGCCTGATCCTCCTGTTGATAGGCCTGGTTTCCTATTCCCAGCTGACAGTGCGCGAATATCCGAATATTGACGAACCCATTGTCTCGGTCTCTACAGTCTATCCCGGCGCCAGTGCCGAAATTATCGAAACGCAGGTAACGCTTGTCCTTGAAAGCTCCATCGCCGGTATTGAGGGCATCGAGACCATGACCTCAAGCAGCAAGCCAGAGAAAAGTGACATTACCGTCCGCTTTCGATTAAACGTCGACCCGGACGTCGCTGCGGCTGATGTCCGGGACCGTGTGTCGCGGGTGCGCAGCCGACTTCCCAGTGAAACCGAAGAGTCTGTAATCGCAAAGGTTGAGGCCGACGCTCAGCCCATCATCTACCTTGCTTTCACAAGCGACCGTCATACGACCATGTCGATATCGGACTATGCCGACCGCTATGTTCGCGATCGGCTGCAGAACATTCCGGGTGTAGCTGAGGTGCCGATTCTTGGAGAACGGCGCTACGCAATGCGAATCTGGCTGGACCGCACACGGCTGGCATCCTACGAGCTCACCGTTGCCAACATTGAGGATGCTGTGCGGGAACAGAATGTCGAAGTGCCATCCGGTCGCATCGAGAGTCTGGACCGGGAGTTCACAGTTCTGTCCCGAACGGGGCTGAGCACTCCGGAAGAGTTTGAGCGCATAGTTGTCAAGGACGCTGATGGCTTCATGGTCCGTCTTGGCGATGTCGCCACCGTGAAGCTTGGGCCTGAGGATGAGCGCCGCAGCACGCGCTTCAATGGGGATACCGCCATCATGCTCGGGGTGATCAAGCAGGCCACGGCCAACCCACTGGAGGTATCACGCGCAATGGAGGACGCCATGGCAGAGCTCACGGCGGACCTGCCTCCGGGCATGGAGGCGAGCATTGCCTACGATAACTCCATTTTTATAGAACGCTCCATTGCTGCCGTTTATACCACTATCGCCGAGGCCGTCGCGCTTGTGCTTGTCGTGATTTTCTTTTTTCTGCGCAGCGTGCGCGCCACTCTTGTTCCGCTGGTCACTATTCCTATTTCCCTTGTCGGCGTGTTCGCGCTCATGGATTTGCTGGGATTCTCGATCAACACTCTGACCCTGCTGGCGCTGGTCCTGGCCATTGGGCTGGTAGTGGACGACGCAATTGTGGTTCTCGAGAATATCCATCGTAACGTTGAGGAGGGGCTGGAGCCGGTTCAAGCGGCCGTGATGGGGATTCGCGAGATATCCAGCGCGGTCGTTGCGATGACACTGACGCTGGCAGCTGTCTATGCGCCGGTCGCTTTTGCTTCGGGAAGGACTGGCAGACTTTTCACCGAGTTTGCCCTGACCCTGGCTGGCGCGGTACTCATCTCGGGATTCGTCGCGCTGACCCTGAGCCCCATGATGTGTTCGCGACTTCTGCGCGGCGGGGAACGGCACGGCATGTTCTACAACGCCGTTGAGCGAATGATTCGCGGACTGAACCGGGGCTATGAAAGGTTGCTTGTAATCACGCTCCGAGCCCGAGCGCTTGTGCTTCTTGGGTCCCTGGCTGTGGCGGTGACAGGTTATCACTTGTTTGTGAATCTGGAATCGGAACTCGCCCCAATCGAGGATCGGGGTGTACTCTTCACGGCCGGGCATGCACCGGAAGGGGCGACGGTAGATTTCACTGCGCGTTATGTCAGCGAATTCGAGGCCATGCTCCAGTCCATTCCTGAGGTAGACACCTATTTTGTGATTGTTGGCTCACGCGCCGCTACCGAGTTGATTTCTTTCTCTCAACTCAGCCCCTGGGAAGATCGTGAACGCGGGCAGAAGGAGATTCTGCAAAGTATCCGGCAGCAACTACAGGATGTGACTGGTGTGCGTGCTTTCGGCAATAGTCCCGGCTCGTTCGGCCAGAGTGCTCGCAACAAGCCTGTCGAGTTCGTGGTTCAGTCTACCGGGACCTACGCTGATCTGGAGAAACACCTTGAGGCAATTCTGTTGGAGGCCCGGAATTTCCCCGGGCTTGCAAGCCTCGATACCGATCTGCGCCTGGATAAACCACAGGTTATCGTTAAAGTGGATAGAGAGCGCGCCGCTGATACCGGCGTCGGCGTGCAGGACCTGGGCCGGGCACTTGAGACATTGCTGGGTGGTCGCCGGGTGACGCGTTTCAACCAAAACGGAGAGCAGTATGATGTGATTGTGCAATTGCTCGAGGACGAGCGCCGTACCCCCGGTGCCGTGGACGACATTTATGTGCGTGGTCACGGTCAGTCCCTGGTGCAACTATCGAACCTGGTGCAGGTAACGGAGACCGTAACACCCAAGGAGCTGAATCGTTTCAACCAGTTTCGCGCGGCCACCATCACGGGCACCCTGGCTCCCGGGTATTCCCTTGGCCAGGGCCTTGATGCGCTTGAGGCGGCCGCCCGGAAGACACTGCCTTCTTCCGCCCGTTACGATTTTGCTGGCGAGTCCCGGGAATTCAAGGACTCTGGCAACAGCTTGCTGTTTATTTTTATCCTCGCTCTTGGGTTCATATTTCTGGTACTGGCTGCGCAGTTTGAAAGTTTTGTAGATCCGCTGATCATCCTGCTCACCGTGCCTTTGAGTATGACCGGTGCCCTTCTTGCGCTTCACCTTACAGGCGGAACTCTCAATATCTACAGTCAGATCGGACTGATTACCCTGATTGGACTCATCAGCAAGCACGGTATTCTTATTGTGCAGTTTGCCAATGCGTTGCAGGCCCGGGGGAGGTCGGTGAGCGACGCCGTCTCAGAGGCGGCCAGCTTGCGCCTCCGGCCTATTTTGATGACCACTTCTGCCATGGTTGCCGGCGCGTTGCCGTTGGCGCTGGCGAGTGGGGCAGGCGCGCAAAGCCGCCAGGAAATCGGATGGGTGATTGCGGGCGGAATGACCGGTGGAACCTTGCTTACGTTATTTGTGGTGCCCACAGCCTACACACTCTTCGCGAGTAAACGGAACGTGTTGACCGCGGAAAGTCAGTAAGCGCTGTTTTGTGTCCCGCCAGAGCCTGAATGTTTCGGCTCGCCATATGTGGCAAAGTATCGCCGGATGGCCCCGTCATGGCAGGAGATGCGCCGGCAGCGGTGGACGTCGTCCGGCCTCCTCAGCAGGATACGCGGTTGCCAGGTAACGCACCAGCATCTGCTCCTGCGATTCGGGTATGTTCCAGAGATTCTGCGTCCTCTGCATCCATCTAATGGTTCTCAGCCAGAATGCTTCATCACCTCCCTGGGCGGTGACGAGACGGTAGGAGTGGCAGGCGCCGCAGTGCGCGCGCGCTAACTCCCATCCCTCGCCGAGCAACAGGCCTGTGGCCGGATCTCTCGGCTCGCCTGTGGCTGCATTGGTCTCCCCGGCAGCACCGGACGCAAAAAACAGAAGCCCGGCCGCGATCAAAAGCCATTGTTTCATGATGCCAACAGGGCAATGCGGTGAGTGGCGTTGTTCAGGTAGCCCTTGGGATTCCAGCCTGGAACAAGCATTGGCTGTGAGCGTCCCAGTGTGTCGGTGGCGCGCGCCCAGAGCTCGTAGTAGCCCTGCGTGGGCATGAGGACCTGCGTATGCCAGCGCTGCCAGGAAAGCCTGTTCGCAGGCGCCGCCAGTGAGGCGCGCTTCCAGGTGGCTCCAAAGTCGATCGATGTTTCCACGGTTGCTACTGAATGATCCCCTGCCCAGGCGTGGCCGCGAACCTCGAAACTCCGCTTCGCGGGCACACGGGCCCCGGATTGTGGCGCCGTTATCAGCGATTTCACAGGCATGGACTCTATAATGCACATCGCCTCTGCCGGGACGCTCGTGTTCGGCCTTACGGGCTCGCATGGCACCCGGTAGGAACCGCCTCCCATCTTGGGGCCGTCGTGCACTCTGTCACGCACCAGGATAGTCGTGAGCCATTTTCCCGATACTGATCCTGGCCAGCCGCCGCAAACCAGCCTCAAGGGCGCTCCGTGGTGGGGCGTAAGCGGTTCATCGTTCATGCCCCAGGCTAGCAGTGACTCCTCCTCCATGGCCTTGCTCACGGGGACACCGCGCGAAATAGGCAGCTTTTCCGGATCGCCTGAAAGATGCCGATCGGCCCCGCGATAGGCGACATATACAG
Organism: Chromatocurvus sp.; assembly: GCA_041685155.1. Classification (GTDB taxonomy): domain Bacteria; phylum Pseudomonadota; class Gammaproteobacteria; order Pseudomonadales; family Halieaceae; genus Chromatocurvus. The sequence continues at coordinate 1,378 of JAWLGG010000050.1, read as the reverse complement.
CATCCTGTTTCATTCCGCAGGCCGTGAGAACGTCCTTGAGCCTGACACCTGTCCAGGTCGGACAGCCAATGGCGCCGGTACTCCACTGATTGCCCGCCGCTCTCGGCCGGAATTCGTTACGTCCGTTACCACCGCATTCCAGCTGTAGTTGGTAGGTGACAGTCTCGAATTCGCGACGCAGGTCTGCAAGACTGAAGCTACGAGCCTGCATGACTGACTCACCCTCCACACGAAGGCGCCATGAAGCGGTGTCGGTGGTTTTCGGTGGAAGGCCATTGTTGCGCACAAACATTCGGTCAGTCGGTGTGACTTCATCATCGAGAAGGTGAGCGGGCGTCTCGGCGCTCAGGGGACTGTCGTTGAGCAGGCGCAGTGCGCCTTTTTCTGCGAGGATTTCTTCCGGAGCTGCCCTGGCAAAGGCAATGGGTAGCAAGCCAGCTGGCATAAAGCGGAAATAGGGTATTCCTGCACGGGCTATTGCCATAATCGCTGCTGAACGGGCACCCCGAAGGAATGAGCGGCGACTCCAGAGTTCTTCATGGGCGCGCTCAGGATCCAGGTAGAGTTCGGACAGCAGTCGCGTTTTTCGCATGTTAGATACAATTCTTGAAAAGTTATAGATTATCATCTCAGGATTTCTGGCGAGCTTCAATAGTCTGCATGTGCTGCCTCCCGTCTGTGGCTTTTCGTTCTCGCTAAGGTCAAACTTCATCGTGTTTTTCAATTACCGGGATTTTCATGAGCAAACCGCTCTCTCGTCAGATTGTGATTGACCACGCTTTCGAGCTTGCGTCCCTGGAGAGCGTTGAGTCAGTGACATTGACACGGATTGCCAGTGACCTGGGTGTGACTCAGCCGGCGCTCTACCGGCACATTGGCGGTATTCATGAACTCCTGAAGGCAGTGACCCTGCGCGCTCGTGAACTTTTTGTGGAAGAATTGCGCGCTGCCTCCCTAGGCCTCTCCGGGAAAATGGCAGTCAGGGCGCTGGCGTATGCATGGCGCCGTGGAGGGCTTGCCTATCCAAGTCTCCTGACACTCCCCTGGTACGTGAGGATTCAGGGAGACAGGGAGCTGGAGTTTTCGGTGGAAGAGGTGACGGAAGTGATCGGCACGACGCTCGCTGCGCTCGACCTGGACGCGGAAGAGCGAATGCACGCAGCGTCATTGGTACGGATCGTTCTGCATGGGTTCAATGCAATGGAGGCAGGCAGCGGGCTCTCTCCCGTGCACCATGATGAAACTTTCGAACAGCTGATCACCTTGCTTTGGACAGGTCTGCAAGGAATGCAGGGTGTGGTGCGAACCGGGCGGCGACGGGATATTGATTCTGATCCCAATAACGTCGAACGTGTCCTGGGAGACGGCGCGTGGGATC
>JAWLGG010000049.1:0-11471 GCA_041685155.1 Chromatocurvus sp. | reverse complement strand
CTCGGTGATGATGCCTGGCTTGAGACGCAGTTCGAGCTGCCAGTCACGCTTCACTCACCGGTTGTCAGTGACCTGCTCGATCGGGAGGCCACCGGCGAATTCGAGATACTGCGTGGCGAGAACGACAACCTGCAGGCGCTGTTCGGCCGCATGGCCTGGTGGCACACGACGCTCTCGGCGCCCGACCAGCTGCGCCAGCGCATGGCCTACGCCCTCAGCCAGATCTTCGTGGTCTCCGATGGGGTCGACATTCTACTGCTCTACCCCTACGCGACCGCCGACTATTACGACATGCTGCTGGAGCACGCGTTCGGCAACTTCCGGGACCTGCTGCTGGACGTCACCCTGCACCCGGCCATGGGGGTGTATCTCAGCCACCTGAACAACGCGAAAGCCAACCCCGAGGCGAATACCTTCCCCGATGAAAACTACGCCCGGGAAGTAATGCAGCTGTTCACCATCGGCCTGTTCGAACTCAACCCCGACGGCACAGAGAAAACGGGGGCGGACGGCCAGCCCATCCCCACCTATGATAACGGCGACATCGGTGAATTCGCCCGGATGTTCACGGGGCTCTCCTGGGGGGGCGACAATCCGCGCTTTGGCTCGGACCGTGCCAACTTCCGTGAGCCCATGCGGGTATTCGAGGCCTTTCACGACGACGGCGGAAAAACGCTGTTGAGCGGCGAGACCATTGCGCCGGGCCAGGGGGGCATGGCAGACATCGAGGCTGCGGTGGACAACCTGTTCCAGCACCCGAACGTCGGGCCTTTCATCGGGCGGCAGCTCATCCAGCGCCTGGTAACGTCCAACCCCTCGCCAGACTACGTGGAACGGGTCGCGAAGGCCTTCAACGGCGAGACCGGCAGTGCTCGCGGCGATCTTCGCGCCGTCCTCCGCGCCATTCTCCTCGATCCCGAGGCCCGGGCCCTCCCCGACCCGGCGGGCAGCGGCGGCAAGCTGCGGGAGCCCCTGCTGCGCCTCGTGGCGACGCTGCGACAGCTGAATGTCAGCAGCCCGGACGGTTTCTACGCCAACACCGGTTTCTACGTACAGCAGCAGCTCCTGCAGCATCCCCTGTCGTCGCCCAGCGTGTTCAATTTCTTCCTGCCGGACTATCAGCCCACCGGCGAGATCGCCGACGCCGGGCTGGTCGCGCCCGAGTTCCAGATCACCAACTCGAGCTCTGTGGTGGCCATCTCCAACGTGCTTCAGGCGGCAGTCCTCTCGGACTTTGTCAACGACCTGCGCGAACCGCCCTTCAGCGCCGCAGCCCCTGACCTCGGGCCCTGGCTGGCGCTGGCCGACGACATTCCGGCGCTGCTGGACCGGCTCGACACCGTGTTCACCTATGGCACCCTGTCCGCAGAGACCCGCAACGCCATCGCCGATGCTGCATCCCAGGTGGACGAGCTGGAGCTGCGCACCCGTGTGACGCTCTACCTGCTGCTGCTTTCTCCCGACTACGCCGTAGAGCTCTGATCATGCTGACCCGTCGCCAGTTTCTCTACCATGGCTGCAGCGCCACAGCAGCTTACATGACCGCGGGCCCGGCCCTGCTGCAGCTGGCCGCTGCGCACAACGCCGCCGCCCAGGGCGCCGGCGACTACCGCGCACTGGTGTGTATTCTCCTCGCAGGCGGCAACGACTCCTTCAACATGCTGGTACCCACCGACGACGAGCCCTATAACGGCTACACAGCCTTGCGCACGGATCTGGCCCTGCCACGGGACAGCCTGCTCCCGCTTGGCGCCAGCGACATGCAGGGCCGGCACTACGGCCTGCATCCCGGAATGCAGGGGCTGCAGTCGCTGTTCGATAACAGGGAAGCCGCGCTGGTCGCCAACGTCGGCACCTTGCTGGCACCAGTGGACCTGGCCGCCGCGGCCAACGGAAGCTGGCCACTGCCACTCGGCCTGTTCTCCCACGCCGACCAGATAGAGCAGTGGCAGACCGTCATCTCGAACGCCCGCGTCGCCGACGGCTGGGGCGGACGGCTGGCGGGCCTTTTCCCGGAGGCCAGTCCGCCGGGGGGAATCGCCATGAATATCTCACTGTCTGGCAACAATATCTTCCAGAGCGGCGCGGGCGTGTCGCCCTACGCCGTCACCAGCAGCGACAACGGCGCCGTGGCACTGGCAGGTTATGACGAGGAGGGCGGGGGCGGCGACTTCACCCGCAGTGTGGTCGACCGGCTGCTGGCCGCGCCACAGCGGGCGCTCCTGCGCCGCGCGTACCGCGATTCCCTGGCAAAGGCCATTGAGTCACAGCAGTTCTTCTCAGCCGCACTTGCCGGCGCGGCACCGCTGGCGACGGCCTTCGGCGACGATCCCTTTTCGCAGGCCATGCGGCAGATCGCCCGCATCATCAGCGTCAGGGACACCCTCGGGGCGTCGCGCCAGACCTTCTTTGTCACCGTCGGCGGCTGGGACCATCATGACGACGTGCTCGAGAACCAGGCGGCCATGCTGCCCATGATAGACGGCGGACTCTCTGCCTTCCGCGATGCGCTGGCGGAACTCGCCATCCTGCAGCGCGTCACGACTTTCACCACGTCGGACTTCGGCCGCACGCTGACCTCCAACGGCAAGGGATCGGATCACGGCTGGGGCGGCCACCACATCGTCATGGGCGGTGCGGTGCGGGGAGGCAGGTTCTTCGGTGAGTACCCGGATATCCATCCGGCAAACCCGCTGGACGTGGGTCGAGGTGTGTACATTCCCACCTTGTCGGTGGACGAATACTTCGCGGAGCTCGCACTGTGGTTCGGTGTCTCGTCGGCAGACCTTGCCAGCGTGCTGCCGAACATCAGCGCGTTCTACGATCCCGCTTCCGGCCAGGAGCCGGTAGGATTCCTGCGTCAGGCCTGAGCAATACGGAGGTACGACCCAGGGCTGCAGGTAATCGGGCGCCGGCGGGGATTTCCGGGTCGACGGAGGTCGCGACATTTTGCCGCATTGCCCGGTCGGCTGCGGACGCTAAGCTATGCAGGCTAGACACCTCCGACACTTTACCCACCGGACACGCTATGCAACCCGCCATCACCAGACTGACTGCATGGGCAACGCTCGCCGTCACAACCACCCTCGTCCACAGCCCGCAGGCTGCCGACACAGGCATTGAGGAGATCACCGTGACTGCGGTGAGGGATACTCACACACTGCGCACGGATGACATCATGGTCGCGCCTGCCGACGCGGGCCAGCTCCTGCGACTGATGCCCGGGGCCAATGTCAACAGGAACGGCGAGTTGACCGGTATCGCGCAGTACCGTGGCATGGCCGGTGATCGCCTCAATGTGTCGGTAAACGGGGCGGTCGTCAGCGGCGGCGGACCGAATGCGATGGACGCGCCGCTGCACTACGCGCCGGTCGCCCTCCTCGAATCGCTGGCCATCAGTCGGGGCATCACGCCGGTGAGCGCCGGCCAGGAAACCCTCGGTGGACACGTAGAGGCGCGAACCTACCGGGGCGATTTTGCGGCCACGGATCACCTTGCGCCCCAGGCCCGCATTCATGCTGGTGGGCAGACGGTAAATGGCGGCACCGTGGCCAGCGCTTTCCTGGCCCTGGCCAACCGCGACCATATCCTGCGTGGAGCCGTGATGCACGAGACCGCCGGGGACAGCAGTTTCGGTGGCGGAGACATCAGGCCGTCAGAGTATTTACGGCAGCGCTACGATATCGGCTATAGCCAGCGCCGCGGCAGGCATCGCTTCAGCATTGACTATGCGCGCAACGAGACGGGTGACGCGGGCACCGCGGCTCTGCCCATGGACATACAGTCGGTGGACAGCGATCTGTTCAACAGTCGCTATGACTGGAGCAACGACAAACTGCGCGTGCAGGCCACACTCGGCGTCAACAGGATTGAACACTGGATGACGAACTTCCACCTGCGCCGCCCGCCACAGGGTGCACAGGGCGATGATCCGATGCGGTTCCGCCAGACCTTTGCCACCGGCGACAGCGTCCACGCCGCGCTGCAGATCGAGCAGGACAGCCGGCATGGGCTGTGGCGCTACGGTGCAGACGCCCACCTCGCAACCCACGACGCCGTGATCGGCAACCCGAATACAGACGCCTTTCGCATCGACAACTTCAACGACGTCGAGCGCGACATCCTCGGTGTCTACACGGAATTCCACACCACACTCGGCGACCGGGTCGACCTGCTCGCCGGCCTGCGCGTCAATCACGTGGCCATGCGTGCCGGTGAGGTCTCTGCCGACCTCAACCCGATGAACATGGCTGCGGGCATGCCGGTCATGATGAACGCCATGGCCGCCAAACTGGCGGCGCGATTCAACACCAGCGACCGCAGCCGGCGTGACCATAATCTCGACTGGTTCCTGCGCGCCAGCCTTGATACCCGCAGTGACATCACATGGTATCTGGGGGCCGCCCGCAAAACCCGATCCCCATCATATCAGGAGCGCTACCTCTGGCTGCCCATGGAGTCTACAGGCGGCCTCGCCGACGGCCGCACCTACACGGGAAACCCCGGGCTGCGCCCGGAAGTCGCACACGAGCTGGAACTGGGCCTCGACCTGAGTCGCGGGCCCTGGGCGTTCTATCCGCGCATCTTCTACCGCAGTGTCGACGATTTTATCCAGGGCACGCCAGCGTCTGACCCGGTCACGCGAAGCTTCGCCGGCATGATGGCGGGCGTGGACGCGCCCGGCCCACTGCAGTTCAGCAACGTGCGGGCGCGATTCTATGGCGTGGACGCCGAGGCCGCGCTGGACATCAATCATCGGTGGCGCCTGCGCGCTATTGCCAGCCTTGTCCGCGCCGAGCGCAGGGACATCACGGACGACCTCTACCGGATTGCGCCGGACAACCTGACCCTGGGCGTGGAATACCGCGGTGACGGCTGGAGCGCTGCCCTCGAGGGTGTTCACTACGCGCGGCAGGATAGGGTCGCGGCGACACAGGGCGAGACCGCCACCGGCAGCTACTCCCTGCTCAATGCCTCGGCACGCCGGCGCCTGTCGCGGAACCTTGAGCTCGTCCTGGGGATCAATAACCTGTTCGACAGGCATTACGAAGACCACCTCGCCGGCTACAACCGCGCGTTCAATCCGGACCTGGCGCTCATGGAGCGCCTGCCGGGAACCGCCCGCAACGTCTTCGCGCGCATGACCTGGCACCTGGACTGAAGTGTCCGCCGGCAGCGGGCATCAGGGTTGCAGCTGCTCGATCTCCCAGGCAGCGTCACCGCTGCGTGTGTATACGAAGCGGTCGTGCAGCCGGTGCTCGCCGCCCTGCCAGAATTCGATTTTCTGCGGTACCACGCGGAAACCACCCCAGAAATCCGGCACGGGCACCTCTCCCGCCGCGAAACGCGCCTTCAATCGCGACATCTCCGCCTCGAGCGCCGCGCGCGCCGGAACCGGCCGACTCTGTCGCGATGCCCAGGCGGCAATCTGGCTTTCCCGCGGACGCGACAGAAAGTAACGGGCCGACTCCGTCATGGACATTTTCAGCGCCTCGCCGGCGATGATCACCTGCCGGTCCAGCTCGTTCCAGGGAAACAGCAGGGACACGCGGGGTTCATCGGCAATCGCCTTCGCCTTGTTGCTGCGATAGTTCGTGTAGAACACAAAGCCCCCGCGGGAGATGCCCTTCAGCAGGACGATGCGCTGCCAGGGGTAGCCGCCGGCATCCCGGGTGGCAAGGGACATCGCGGTGGGGTCGCTCAGTCCCGCGTTCACCGCCTGTTCCAGCCAGCGCTCGAACTGCTGCAGCGGCGAGGGGTCGAGCATGTCCCGCGTCAGTCCGCCCGCCGTGTATTCACGCCTGTAGGATTCAAACTTCACTGCATCGCCGCCGGTAAGTGGCCCTTGGGGCACACATTATATTCAATCGCGCCCGCTGCGGTGCACGGGCGCCCGGCGCTGGAAGAACGGGATCTCGGGAAACGGATAGTCCTCACGCCAGCCCGCGCCGAGGTCGTCCTCCAGGGAGCGACCGATCGCGTCGGCATAGGCGTCGGCCATCGCCTGCTGCAGCTCATCACCGTCGCGGGCGCCAAGCAGCACCAGCGCCTCCATAAGGCCTTCTGCGCGCCAGCGCTGTCCCGGGGGGATGTCTTCCCCCGACGCCACAGCCTCCAGCATGCCCTGCCAGCGCCTGGCGATCGCCTCGTTAAGGGTGTCAGCGTCCGTCACCATAACCTCCCTGTGTCGCTGTGCAAGCAAAACCGGTAGAGTCGCGCCACTGTCATGAGATCTGCGCGGGAGAAAACAGTGTACGTGAAAACCCGGATAGGGCGATGGCTCGCCGTAGCATTCCTTGCCCTGATATCTGTGCCAATGGCGCTTGGCCAGGACTCACCCGCCGAGCGCATGCCGATTATCGACTTCCAGACGCGCTTTCTGCCCGACGTGGCCCGAAACGGCATGGTGGTTGCTCCGGAGCGCCTCGCGGCGGAGATCGGCGTCGACATACTCAGGCGCGGCGGCAACGCGATCGACGCCGCCGTGGCGACCGGTTTCGCGCTGGCGGTGACCTACCCGCGGGCCGGCAACATCGGCGGCGGCGGTTTCATGCTGGTGCACCTGGCACAGGACGACCGCCAGACCCTCATCGACTACCGCGAGACAGCGCCCGCGGCAGCCACCGCGGACCTCTACCTCGACGAGGCCGGGAATGTCGACCGCCAGCGGGAGTTCTTCAGCCACCAGTCCGCCGGCGTGCCCGGCACCGTGGCGGGCATGCTGTACGCGCTGGAGCAGTATGGCTCCCTGTCGCTGGCGGAAGTCCTGGCGCCCGCTATCGGTCTCGCTGCCGAGGGGATTCCCGTGAGCTACGCCCTGAACTATGAGATCGACAGCCGAGCCGAGCGCCTGGCGCGCAATCCGGAGGCGGCGCGGCTGTTTCTGGACGCCGAGGGCAAGGCGCCGGCGATTGGCGCAAACTGGCGTCAACCGGAGCTCGCCTGGACGCTGCGCAAGATCGCCGACCGCGGTCACGACGGCTTCTACGCCGGCGAGGTGGCCAGGCGCATCGCCGCGGACATGGCGGCGAACGACGGCCTGATCACGCAGCAGGATCTGGCGCAGTATCGAGCTATAGAGCGCGAACCGGTCCGCGGTACCTACCGCGACTTCACGGTGTTCTCGACACCGCCACCCTCCTCCGGCGGCGTGCACATCCTGCAGATGCTGAACATCCTCGAGGGCTACGACCTCGCGGCCATGGGGCACAACAGTGCCGCCTACCTGCACCGCCTGATAGAGAGCATGAGACGGGCCTACGCCGACCGCAGCGTGTTCCTTGCCGACCCCGACTACGCCGAGGTTCCGGTGTCACGGCTCATCGACAAGGCCTATGCGGAGCGTCTGCGGGAACGCATACAGCCCCGGGCCGCAACCCCCTCCGAGCGCATCGCACCGGGGGCATCCCTCCCCGGGGAGAGCACCGATACAACGCACTACACCGTGGCCGACGCCGCCGGAAACGTTGTCAGCAATACCTACACGCTGAACTTCAGCTTCGGCGCACACATTGCGGTCCCCGGTACCGGCATGCTGCTGAACAATGAAATGGCGGACTTCAGCGCCCTGCCGGGAACGAAGAATGCTTTTGGCCTGGTGCAGGGGGAGGCCAACCGCATCGAGGGCGGCAAGCGACCCCTGTCATCCATGAGCCCGACCCTCGTCTTCCGCGACGGCCGGCCCTGGCTGGCCACGGGCAGCCCGGGCGGCAGCGTCATTATCACCACCATCCTGCAGACGCTCCTGAACGCCATGGACTTCGACATGAACATCGCCAGCGCGGCCGCCGCGCCGCGCCTGCATCACCAGTGGCTGCCAGACATAGTCCGGGCAGAGGATGGCATCAGCCCCGATACCATCGACCTGCTAGAGGCCATGGGGCACACGGTCGAGGCTTCGCCGCGCACGCTCGGCAGGACGCAGTCCATCATGCTGGAAAACGGATGGCTGTACGGCGCCACCGACACCCGGCGCCCCGGAGGCTGGGTGGAGGGCTACTGAGACGCCGGCGGCACGCGCACCAGGGCCGTCTGCCGGCTCAGGGCCACCAGTGCGCCTTGGCTGTCCCAGTATTCGCCGTCCTCCTCCACGACGCCGCGGGTCATGAAGCGTGAGTACAGGCGAGCGCGCAGCGGCCCCGGCGCGGGGTGGGCCCGCAGCTGGACCGAGAGCTCCACGGTCGGTACCCAGCCGACCACGCCAAACACGCTGTAGGCCGGCGGCGGGAAGGCGTCCGCGAACATCAGCAGTGAGAGGACATCGGGGGGCGCACCATCCCGATGCTGCACGTAGCCGCTGAATTCGCCGCTGCGATCCGGCCCGGCGCCGGTAAAGACGCCGCTGCCCTCCGCCAGCCGTATATCCACGCGCTGATGGAACTCCAGGTCGCTGCGGCGGTTTTCGAAGCACTCCGCGATGGTCGGCAGTGCCGGCACATCCGCCGCCGACCAGTCCTCACCGCGCAGCGTGGCGAGCTCCGTGTAGGCGGCGGTCACCTGCACCCTGAGCTCGCCACCCTGGTAGAGACGCGCCATGGCGTGACTGGTATTGCGTCCGCGGCGCAGGATTTCGACGCGGCATTCGACGGGGCCCAGCTGCGTCGGCGCGAGATAAAACGCATTTACGGACAGCGGATCGCGGTGTGGCAGCGCTTGACGCAGCACACGGCCCGCGATGGCCAGCACGTAGCCGCCATTGGGTACCTTGCCGATGCGCCAGCCACGGTGCAGCTCGGCCGAGTACGTCAGAGGACCGATTTCCGTGACTGCGGTCTCCCGCTCGAATTGACCCACACTTGCCCCCATCGCTATCCAGTTAAGCCGCTTGTGCCCGTTGCGCGTATTTTGTTTGTAACGTTCTGGCTTGTATATACTCGAAGTATCGGGCAACAAGCGCGACATCACCTAATGAGGCCATGTTGATGACAGGGTGGCTGCACAAGGCGGCAATGGCAGGGCTCGCGCTCCCGGCGTTAGTGGCGACGTCGACACTGGCGGCGGCTAGAGCGGAGGGCGAAGCGTCCGTAACGGAGCGACCGGGGCTTGAGGTCATGCAGCAGGCCGAGGCGGCAAACATCCGCCGCTACCGCGACCTGATCGCCAGCCTCGAGGTCGAGGGCGGCGCCTACAATCCCGCGCTGACCGAGCCCCTGCTCGAGCTAGGCATGGCCCTGCAGCAGGCGGGTCTGCACGCCGAGGCAATCGACCTGCTCAAGCGCGGTGTGCACCTGGCCCGGGTCAACAACGGCCTGTACAGCGAAATTCAGCTCGCGCTGCTGGAGTCCGAGATCAAGAGTCATATTGCACTCGGCCAGTTCTCCGAGGCCGACGATCGCCACCGCTATCTCTACCGCGTACAGCAGCGCACACTCACGGACGCAGGCCGGGGTTTTGCTCTCATGCGCCAGGCCCGCTGGCAGCGACGCGCCTACGAACTGGATCTTGACGAGGACGGCTTCAACCGCCTGATCAACATGTGGAACCTGCACCGCATGGCCCTGGCCGAGTTCGCCGACACCGACGGCGATACTTCCCCGACCCTCCTGCCGCCACTGTATGGCATGCTTCGAGCGCAGTACCTCATGAGCGGGTCCACCGGCGAGAACAGTACAGGCCGGTTCCGGCGCGACAGCTTCACGGTGCGTGGCGAGGAAGGCCGTTTCTACGCTTTCCGCGGACAGAGCTACCGGCAGGGGGATTCTGTTATCCGCGCCATTTTCGACGTCGAGGCCGCGCAACCGGAGAGCAGCCGCGCCAGCCGGGCGGCGGTGCTGGCCATGATGGGCGACTGGCGCCTCTGGCACGGCAAGCACAGTGAGGCCATGGAGGCCTATGCCGAGGCGATTATTGAACTTGCTCCGGCAGAAAATGCCCAAGAGGAGATGCAATCGTTGTTCGGCTCCCCGGTTCCACTGCCCGCGCTGGAGGGCATTCGGCCGCTGCCCGCGCAGGTACCACCGGAGCAGGCCGATTTGCTGATAGAATTCACCGTTGACGAACGCGGCAGGATACGCGACCTGGCCCGCCTCGATGAAAACGAGGCCAACGCCGGAATCGCCAACCGCATCATGCGGACCCTGAGGGTCACACCCTTCAGACCACGCTTTGATACCGGAGAGCCGGTCGCGACAACAGGGATACAGTGGGCGTATGACACACAACAATGGCAATGAACAGTCGATACCCGTCTGGATGACTCGCAGCCTGACCGTGGCAGGCGTCTGCGTGCTGCTCAGCGGCTGCCCGAGCGCCAGCACCCCGACCTCACCGCAGATGCCACAGCCGCCGACCCCTCCGGCGTCGACACCCTCCAGCCAGAGCCAGAGTCAGAGCCAGAGTCAGAGCCAGAGCCAGGGTCAGAGCCAGGCATCCACCAGCGGAGGCAGTCAGAGCCCCGGAGCTCAGCAGCCCGCGGGTAGTGCGGGGGATACGTCATCAGCAGCGGATGCCGACGGCGGCGATGCGTCAGGCATGCCGGGAGACCGCGCGGGCGGCAATGACGGCCTCGGTGACACCTCAGGCGAGGGGGGCGAGATGGCCTCGGCGGGTGGGGCTGCAAACAGCGGCGACAACGCAGGTGGGGATGCCGCCGGCGGCTCCGAGTCAGGTGACGCTGAGTCCGGCGTTGAACCCGGCTTCGGAGACAGCACCGGAGACGGCGCCGACACGCTGCCCAGCATGAGCGATGACGCCCCCGCTTCCGGTGGCGCCGGGGCTGTCGCGCAGGTGCCCGGCAGCGATCCCGGCTCTGAGGGCACGGGGCAGGCCGCCGGGGCAGCCGGCGGCAGCGCCAGCGGGGCGTCGGGATCCTCTACCGGTCCGTCGGGTGATGGCGCCGGCGGCGCTGCGAGCGGCGCGACCGCCGGTGGTCAGCTGCCCGGCAACATGCCCGGCGGCAACGATACGGGCTCCATCCCCGGCGGCAGCGGCTCGGGCTCCATCCCCGGGGGCCAGGGCACCCTGACCCGTGCCGAGCAGGTCGCGATACTCGACGCGGAGCTCGAGCGAGGTGCCGGCGAGTTCGACAACATGATCCTGGAGGAGCAGACGGCCGCCCGGGAGTCAGCACGTGAAAAAGGCGATCCCCGCGACAGTCGCGAGGCCGGCAGCGGTGGCGGTGGCGGCCAGGGCGACACGGACGCAACTGACCGGGATGGCGAGGTCATTGCCAGTGCGGGCGGCTACGGCGCCGGTGGCGGCATGGGTGGCAGCTCGCGGCGGGACGACATGCCACAGAACACGGCGAAGTATCCTCCGCCGGAGGACATTCCGGACGGCAGGAACGATGATGTCGTCGCCCGGCAGCTGCGCGAGGCCGCCATGCGCGAACCCGATCCCGCCGTGCGTGAACGGCTGTGGGCGGAGTACCGCAAGTACAAGGGCATCGATCAGCCATGACGGCAGGAACAGGTCGCGCCCTGCTGCTCTTGCTGGTCTCGCTGGTCCTTGCGGGATGCGTCAGCCAGACGGTC
>JAWLGG010000048.1:0-11472 GCA_041685155.1 Chromatocurvus sp. | reverse complement strand
CCGGTCCCGCTTGGCGCCCTGGCGCTGAGCAATCAGTTTCTCGATCGCCGCCGCATCCAGCTCCCCCGCCTCGGCGGCGGACTGCAGCCAGGCTGTCGGGGTCTCCTGCAGGATGCCGAGCAGGTCCGCCACGGCAAGGAAGCGCGCCTTGAGTGCCGGCCTGTTTGCCACCGAGGCCTTGTGCAGCGCCTTCGCCAGCCCGTGCAGCTCGGCCAGCGCCTGCGGCGTGTTCAGGTCGTCCTCCAGCGCGGCGAAGGCCGCTTCCGCGGTGATATCGACATCACCCGCCGCCTCCACGTCCTCGACGCTGCGCAGGGTCGAGTAGAAGCTGTCCAGCGTGTGACCGGCCTGCTCCAGCAGTTCCACGGAGAAGTTCAGTGGCGAGCGGTAATGGGCGGTCAGCAGCGCGAGGCGCAGCACCTCGCCCCGGTAATGCTGCAGCAGATCGCGCACGCTGCGCACGTTGCCAAGGGATTTCGACATTTTCTCGCCGTCGATATCAACGTAGGCATTGTGCAACCAGTAGCGCACAAACTCGCCGTCGTGGCTGCAGCGACTCTGCGCGATCTCGTTCTCGTGGTGCGGAAAAATCAGGTCGCGGCCGCCACCGTGTATATCGATGCTGTTGCCAAGATGCTCACGGATCATGGCGGAGCACTCCAGGTGCCAGCCGGGTCGTCCGCGGCCCCAGGGGCTTTCCCAGCCGGGCTCGTCGGGGGCGGCGGGCTTCCAGAGCACGAAATCCCCGGGGTGGCGCTTGTAGCCGGCGACCTCGACGCGGGCGCCGGCCAGCATGTCGTCGAGCCTGCGCCGCGACAGGGCACCGTAATCCGGCATGGACTCCACGGCAAACAGCACATGCCCTTCGGCTACATAGGCGTGCCCGCGCTCGATAAGCAGGCTCGTCAGGCGCACCATGGCGTCGATGTTGTGGGTCGCGTGGGGTTCCAGGGTCGGCGGCAGCGCATGCAGCGCGGCCATGTCCTCGCGATACCTGGCCGTGTACTCGTCGGTAATGGATTCGATACTGCGCCCGCTGTCCCGGGCGGCGGCAATGATCTTGTCGTCGACGTCCGTGATGTTGCGGGCATAGGTCACCGTCGCGTAGCGCTGGCGCAGAACCCGGAACAGCATGTCGAACACCACGACGGGGCGTGCGTTTCCAATGTGCGCGAGGTTGTACACCGTGGGGCCGCACACATACATGGTCACGCTGTCGTCAATCAGGGGCTGGAAAATCTCCTTTTTGCCGCTGAGCGTGTTGTGCAGGCGCAGGCTCATCCGGCACCTCCGGCGTTCTCCCAGACATCGCGCAGGCCGATGGTGAGGTTGTAGACAGGGTATTCAGCGCTGTGCTCGACCGTGTCCGCCACGAAGTAACCCTCCCGCTCGAACTGGAATCGCTCCCCCGGTGCGGCGGCCGCCAGCGATGGCTCGACCACGGCGGCGTCGACGATACGCAGCGACTGCGGATTGAGCTGCGCCATGAAGTCGGTATCGCCGCGATCCGGCGCCGGGTGCCGGAACAGCCGGTCGTAGAGGCGAACCGTCGCGCGCCGTCCAGCGCGGGCGCAGACCCAGTGGATCACCCCTTTGGGCTTGACGCCATCCGCCGGGTCATTGCCCACGGTATCGGGGACCGCCGTGGCATGCACTTCCTGAATGTCTCCGGCCGCGTTCCTGACGACATCGTGTGCCTCGATCACGCAGGCACTGCGCAGGCGTACGCGCTTGCCCAGCACGAGCCGCTTGTACTTCTTGTTGGCTTCCTCGCGGAAATCGGCGGCGTCGATATAGATCTCGCGGGAAAACGGCAGCTGTCGCTCCCCGAGCTCGAGCTTGCCAGGGTGCCGGGGCGCAGGCAGCATGTCACTCACGCCCTCCTCGACATTGGTCAGAATCACCTTCAGCGGGTCGAGCACACACATCGCGCGGGGGGCGTGCTCGTTCAGGTCGTCGCGGATCGCGTGCTCGAGCATGGCGACATCGGCGACGCCGTTGGCCCGCGAGGTGCCAACCATCTCGCAGAAACGCCGGATGGCCGCCGGGGTCACGCCGCGACGGCGCAGGCCGGCGATGGTCGGCATGCGCGGGTCATCCCAGCCCGCCACCACGCCTTCATCGACAAGCTGCCTGAGCTTGCGCTTGCTGGTGACGGTATAGCTGGTGTTGAGGCGGCCGAACTCGTACTGCCGCGGCCGCGTCGCCACCGGCAGATGCTCCAGAAACCAGTCGTACAGCGGACGGTGATCCTCGAATTCCAGGGTGCAGATGGAGTGCGTCACCCCCTCGATGGCGTCTTCCTGCCCGTGCGCAAAGTCATAGGTCGGGTAGATCGGCCAGGCGTCCCCGGTCTGGTGATGATGCCGCTTGCGGATACGGTAGAGGATCGGGTCGCGCATGTTCATGTTCGGATGCGACATGTCGATACGGGCCCGCAGCACACAGGCGCCGTCGGCAAACTCGCCCCGGCGCATGCGCCGCAGAAGATCTAGGTTCTCCGCCACGGAACGGTCCCGATAGGGGCTGTCCCGCCCGGGCTCGGTCAGGGTTCCACGGTATTCCCGCGCCTGCTCGGCGTCCAGCTCGCAGACGTAGGCATCGCCCTGCTGCACCAGATGCTCGGCCCAGGCATACAGCTGATCGAAGTAGGCCGAGGCATAGCGCACCTCGCCGTGCCACTCATAGCCAAGCCAGCGCACATCCTCCTGAATGGCATCGATGTATTCCTGTGTCTCCTTTTCCGGGTTGGTATCGTCGAACCGCAGGTGACAGTGACCGCCGAACTGCTCGGCAAGCCCGAAATTGACGCTGATGGACTTGGCGTGGCCGATGTGCAGGTAGCCATTGGGCTCGGGGGGGAAGCGGGTGACGACCTGGTCGACACGACCGGCCGCCAGATCCTCTTCAATGATGGTCTGCAGGAAATTGCCCGGTGCCTTGCTGTGTTCCATGGACGGATCTTCGCTGGGAAATTAAGCCAGACAGTATAGCGCCTGACCGGTTGGGCAGATAGTTTGCCGGCCCGCGGGGCAGCGCCCGGGCCAGCTCTGCGTGAATCCGTCACAGGACGGTGCAACGCCTGTTCTACTCGGGCGCCAAAGAACGTATCATGCCGCCTCCCAGAACCAGCCCCGGAACCGCAACAGATGATCACTATCCGTACGACCTTTGGCGAGATCACACTCGAACTGGACGCGGAGCGCGCGCCCAGGACAGTCGAGAACTTCCTCGCCTACGCCCGCAGCGGACACTACGACGGCACCATCTTCCACCGCGTCATCAACAACTTCATGATTCAGGGTGGCGGTTTCGACACCGACATGAACCAGCGACCGACGCGGGACCCGATCGAGAACGAGGCAGACAACGGCCTGGTGAACGAATTCGGCACCATCGCCATGGCACGCACCATGGACCCGCACTCGGCGACCGCCCAGTTCTTCATCAACGTCAAGGACAACGACTTCCTCAACCACAGCGGCAAGACCATGCAGGGCTGGGGGTACACGGTATTCGGCCGTATTGTGGGTGGCGAGGACGTGCTCGAGAAGATCCGCAATGTCCCCACCACCAGTCGCGGCGGACACCAGGATGTCCCGAAGGAAGCGGTGATCATAGAGTCCATCGTCGTGGACGATGACACGGGTCAGTAATTCCCCGATGCAGGCCGCTGCACAGCATGCATCTGCCTGCCTGATTTCGGACCTTCACCTCGACGAGACCCGGCCCGCCGTGCTGCAGGGCCTGGCCGGATTTCTCGACCACCTGCCGGCGGCAGACGCCCTCTATATCCTGGGTGACCTCTTCGAGGCCTGGATCGGCGACGACGATGACCGGCCCCTCATACAGGAGGTTGCCGCTCTCCTGTCGGCAATCAGCGATCGCGGCATTACGCTCTACCTGATGCGGGGCAACCGCGACTTTCTTCTCGGCGAGGCCTTCTGCCGACGCGTTGGCGCCATGCTGCTGCCCGACCCCTCTGTCCACATCCTCGGCGGGACGCCCACGCTGCTGATGCACGGCGACAGCCTGTGCACCGGCGACGCGGACTACCAGTCCTTTCGCCGCATGACCCGTGATCCCGACTGGCAGGCCCGGGTGCTGGCGACGCCCCTGGCCGCGCGCAGGCAGCTGGCGAGAGAGCTGCGTGCCATGAGCACCGGCGCCAACAGCATGAAGGCAGAGGACATCATGGACGTCGATCCGGTCGCGGTGCGCGAGTGCCTGCGGGAGTTTGCCGTCGAGCGTCTGGTGCACGGCCACACCCACCGCCCGGCACGACACGAGCTGGCCGGTGGCACCCGCTGGGTGCTGGGCGACTGGGGGGAAGACAGCGCATGGTGCCTGGATATCGGCGCCGGCGAACCGGCCCTGCGGTCGTTTCGCCACGCGGGGGCCACCCGCTAGCCCGGTCATTGCACCCGCGGCGGGAGTCAGTGGGTCTCGGGCACGCCGCTGTGAAAGCGCAGTTCGCTATCAGTCGACTGCACCAGCACCGCTTCGGCGGCGAGCAGCTCGACGAGTCGATGGCCGATCGACGCGCCAGCAGCGGCCTCTTCCGCCAGCGACAGGTAATCCTGGAAATGGCGCGCCTCGGATTTCAGCAGCGAGCGATAGAACGTCGCCAGTTCCTCGTCGAGATGCGGCGCGAGCGCGGCGAAGCGTTCACAGGAGCGCGCCTCGATAACGGCACCGACCAGCAGGGTGTCCACCAGCCGCTGGGGCTCCTGTCGACGCACGTGCTCACGCAGTGCGCCGGCGTAGCGGGAGGCGCTGACGCCGACGTAGGCGATATCGCGCCGGCGCAGTATTGCAATCACCTGCTCGAAGTGTCGCAGTTCCTCCCGGGCGAGACGCGAGAGCCGGTTCAGCAGGCGGTGATGGTCGGTATAGCGATGCATCAGGGCCAGCGCCGTCGCCGCCGCCTTTTTCTCGCAGTTGGCATGGTCTATCAGCAGCAGCGGCAGATTCTCCGGCTGTGATGCGGCGGCAATCCAGCCGTCGGGCGTGGCGCAGGACAGGAACTCCAGCACCGGCCGGGCGTCGCTATCAGCGTTTATCGGCATCCCTGCATACCTGCCCATCGCAAGCGCTGGCGCTCCTTGTTTTCGGGTCGCGAAGAGTACTGTATTGAGCCCGCAAATGCACGGTATAAGCAGTTGATTTATTTATCCTAATCGGGCGCTGGGGTATACTGCTGCATGTTTTTGTCCGCGCCCGGCCATCGCCGTGCGCGGCCTTATCCATCGTCCCTCCGGCAGATTCCGGGTCCGGGAGAGACGAGCCCACGTACCAGGAGCCACACCGTGCTTGAAGCCTACCGTGAACACGCCGCAGAACGCGCCGCGCAGAATATTCCCCCGAAGCCGCTGAATGCGGAACAGACCGCGGCGCTGGTGGAACTGCTACAGGATCCGCCGGTTGGCGAGGAGGCCTTCCTGCTGGACCTGCTCAGCCACCGGGTGCCGCCGGGAGTTGACGAGGCGGCCTACGTCAAGGCCGGGTTCCTGTCGGCCATTGCCCGCGGCGACACGGCCTGCGCCCTGATCGATCGTCCCCTGGCGGTTCGCCTGCTCGGCAACATGCACGGAGGCTATAACATCGAAACCCTGGTCGCCCTGCTGACCCATGAAGAACTGGGCAAACTGGCCGCCACAGAGCTAAAACATACCCTGCTCGTTTTCGAGGCTTTTCACGATGTCGCCGAGCTGGCGCAGCGCGGCAATGCCAACGCCGAGGCCGTGATGCAGAGCTGGGCCTCGGCGGAATGGTTCACCTCGCGCGAGGCGGTCCCCGAGTCGATCAGGGTGTCTGTCTTCAAGGTCACGGGCGAGACCAACACCGACGATCTCTCCCCGGCCCCGGACGCCTGGTCACGCCCCGACATCCCGCTGCACGCCCTGGCGATGTACAAGATGGCGCGGGACGGCCTGACCCCGGACGTGCCCGGTAGCATCGGCCCCATGACGCAGATCGACAGGATCAAGGCAAAGGGCTACCCGGTCGCCTTCGTCGGCGACGTCGTGGGCACCGGCTCATCGCGCAAGTCGGCCACCAACTCGGTGCTGTGGTTCTTCGGCGACGAGGTGCCCGGCGTGCCGAACAAGAAGGCGGGCGGCATCTGCATCGGCGGCAAGGTCGCGCCCATCTTCTACAACACCATGGAGGACGCCGGCGCGCTGGTCTTCGAGGCACCGGTGGACGACCTCAACATGGGCGACGTGATCGAGATCCGGCCCTACGATGGCCGCATGCTGGCGGAGGACGGCAGCGTGCTCGGCGAGTTCGGGCTCAAGTCCCAGGTGCTGCTCGACGAGGTGCGCGCAGGTGGCCGCATCAACCTGATCATCGGCCGTGGCCTGACCGCCCGCGCCAGGGAATCTCTCGGCCTGCCGGAGTCGGATCTTTTCCGCACCCCCGAGCAGCCAGTGGATTCCGGCAGGGGCTTCACGCTCGCCCAGAAGATGGTGGGGCGGGCCTGTGGCATGGACGGCGTCCGCCCGGGCACCTACTGCGAGCCGCAGATGACCACGGTGGGGTCCCAGGACACCACCGGGCCCATGACCCGGGACGAGCTCAAGGACCTTGCCTGTCTCGGCTTCTCCGCCGATCTCACCATGCAGTCCTTCTGCCACACGGCCGCATACCCCAAGCCGGTGGACATCGACACCCAGCACAGCCTGCCCGACTTCATCATGACACGCGGCGGTGTCTCCCTGCGCCCGGGCGACGGCATTATCCATTCCTGGCTAAACCGCATGCTCCTGCCGGACACCGTGGGCACCGGGGGCGACTCACACACCCGGTTCCCCATGGGCATTTCCTTCCCCGCCGGATCGGGCCTGGTAGCCTTTGCGGCCGCGACCGGCGTGATGCCGCTGGACATGCCCGAATCGGTACTGGTTCGCTTCAAGGGCACAATGCAGCCGGGCATCACCCTGCGTGACCTCGTGCACGCCATCCCCTACTACGCCATTCAGGAAGGCCTGCTGACGGTCGACAAGAAGGGCAAGAAGAATATCTTCAGCGGTCGCATTCTCGAGATCGAGGGCCTGCCGGACCTGACCGTCGAGCAGGCCTTCGAGCTGTCGGACGCCTCGGCAGAACGCTCCGCCGCCGGCTGCACGATAGACCTGTCACAGGACACCATCGCGGAATACCTGCGATCCAATATCGTCCTGCTGCGCTCCATGGTCGCGGAAGGCTACGGCGACCCGCGCACCCTGGAGCGCCGGGCACGGAAAATGGAAGAGTGGCTGGCAGATCCCTCGCTGCTGCGCGCGGACGCCGATGCCGAGTACGCCGCGGTCATCGAGATCGATCTTGCCGAGGTGACCGAGCCCATTGTCTGCGCACCGAACGACCCCGACGATGCCCGCCTGCTCTCTGCGGTCGCCGGAGACAGCGTGGACGAGGTGTTCATCGGCTCCTGCATGACCAACATCGGGCATTTCCGTGCTGCCGGCAAACTGCTTGAGCAGCACAAGGGCGGCATCGCCACACGCCTCTGGATCGTGCCGCCGACCCGCATGGACGAGCACCAGCTCATGGAGGAAGGCTACTACAACATCTTCGGGGCGGCCGGCGCGCGCACGGAGATGCCCGGCTGTTCGCTGTGCATGGGCAACCAGGCGCGGGTTGCGGCGAATGCCACGGTGCTCTCGACCTCGACGCGCAATTTCCCCAACCGCCTCGGCGACGGCGCCAACGTCTACCTGACATCGGCGGAACTGGCGGCGGTGGGTGCCGTGCTCGGCAGACTGCCGACCCCGGATGAGTACATGGAGTATGTGGCCAACCTGAATGCGATGTCGGCTGACGTCTACCGCTACATGAACTTCGACCAGATCCTCGACTTCCAGAAGAAGGCCGACGAGGGCAAGCGTATCGCCGCGGTGGAAATCACCCAGCTGAGCGCCTGAGGCTGCGGCGTGCGGGCAGGCGCAGCCGGCGCACAAGCCGGCGCAGGTTTTGCTGCATGCCTGCTCGCTGATCCGGCCTCAGGGGACGATACAGCGCAGCCTCCAGCAGCCTCGCAATGGCGCGGAGCTCTTGCGCAGCGTCAGGGAACCTTTCCGCCGCCCGCCGCGCCAGTGTGCCGGGGGCCTCTCCCGGCCTCGGCTCCAGCCCCTGGCGGCGCAGTCGCGACTGCAGCCTACGGTACTGACGCAAAACCGGATCGTCAGGTTGCGTCCGGCGTCCGCGCAGAAACAGGGACGCGCCCACCACGCCCAGCACGACGCCAAAACTGCCGAGCATGACGCCGATGAACAGGCGCGCGTTGATCTCGCCGAAGACACCGCGCAGCACATCGATCTGACGATCGCCATCAAAGCCGACAACCCAGGACTGCCACTGATAAGTCACGGCGTCGTAGCGCAGGCGCAGCATGTTGACCCAGGAAATCCCCCGAAACCGCAGCGGCGAGAGCGGCGAGGACGACAGGAAGCTGCCCTCTTCCTGCATGGCGTCCTCAAGACCGAATTCGATACGCGCCGGCGATACGGCCGCCGTGGGGTCCACCCGGACCCAGCCCCTGCCTTTCAGCCATACCTCGTTCCAGGCGTGGGCGTCGAATTCGTGCACGATGACGGTGCCGTTGACCGAGTTGATTTCACCGCCCTGGTACCCCGCCACGACCCGGGCCGGAACCCCCACCGCGCGCATCAGTACCGCGAAGGCGTAGGCGTAGTGCTCGCAGAAGCCGGCCCGTGTCTCCAGCAGGAACTGGTCCATGCTGTTATTGTCGAGCAGCGGTGGCTGCAGCGTATAGCGGAAGGGCTGCTGCCGGAACAGCTCTAGGACGCGCTGGACATAGCCGGCGTCGTCCCGGGACTCCCCGTAGAGCCGCTCCGCCAGGGCCCGCGTGCGCGGATTCGAGCCCTCCGGGAGTCGCGTCTCGAGACGCCGGCGCCAGCTGCTGATATCGCGCCCCAGGGTGGCTTCCGGCCAGCTTCTCACCCGGTAACGGAACTCCTGTTCGAGCACCACCGGATTGTATAGCCGGTAGTCGGGGAGCTGCAGAATACCGCTCTGCCGGGGCTCGGCGAAGCGCAGGCTGTACAGCCACTGCTGCTGGGTGGGCTCGATGATGATGCTGTAGTCGAGGGATTCGCCGACCCGCTCTACCGGTGGCGAGCGCCGCTCCGACGCGGGAATCTCGTAGTAGGACACCGTGCGCCAGGCGCCATCATCTATCCGGCTCATGACCAGTCCGCGCCAGTAGAGCGCCGAGACCGGCGGTACGGCATCCTCGAAGCGGGCGCGGAATGCGACATCGGATGACTGTGTCAGGCTGGCGATATCGCCCGGGCGCAGCATGTCGCTGACCCCTGTTTTCGCGGCCTGGGTCTTAATCGGCACATTCCACAGGGGACCGATGCGGGGAAACAGGAAAAACAGCACCAGCATCAGGGGCACCGACTGCAGAAGCATGACGGCGGCCAGCCGCATGGGGCCGCCATCGCCGATGGCGGCGGACCGGTGCAGCGCAATCAGCGCCGTGGTCAGGACCCAGACCACGCCGCAGCTATAGATGACCACGAGCAGATCCTGGCTGAACAGGAACTCGGTAACGCAGATGAAGAAGCCGAGAAAAATGACGACGTAGCCGTCCTTGCGCGCAACCGACTCCAGCAGCTTCAGCGCGAAGGCCACCAGGAGCAGCGCGACGGTGGGCTCGAGGCCGATGACAGAGCCGTAGCTCCAGCCAACACCGGCCATGGCGGCGCCGATAAGCACCAGCTTCAGCCATCGACCCGGCACCGACCAGCGCCCCCGGTAGATCTGGATCCGCCAGACGAAGGACACCCCGTAGAGCAGCACGATCCAGACCGGCAGGCGCAGCACATGTGGCAGCAGCAGCAGGAGCTGCGCGCCAATGATCCAGGCCAGCGCGTTGCGTGGAATCAGCTCGGCGGGCTTCATCCGTCGTGCTCCTCCCTGAACAGCGCCAGCGCGAGGAGCACGCGATCGCGATGCCCCGCGCCGACGGCGGGTGACAGGCGCTGGCCGGGCAGCCGCAGGCCGTAGGGGCGCCTGGCTGCGTGCAGGGCGAGGCACTGGAAACACAGGTAGGAGAGCCGCTGTTCCGTGGGCACGCCGGGATAACTGTCCCAGTCCAGCCAGTCCTCTGCACTGGCGTAGCTCGAGTAGTGCTTGCTCTGCAGCGGCTGCCCTCGGGCGAGGCCTTTCCAGTACACCTGCCGGGGCCGGTCACCGCTGCGGTAATCGCGAAGCCCGTAGAACTCGTCATCCCCCGCACTCGCGACGGGGCGGCCCTGACGGCTCGACTGAACCCGTCCGGATACCTCCGGATTGCGCCGCGGCTGCGGATACACCACCCCGGTCAGCCCCAGATCGACCCAGGTCCAGCAGCGCAGGAGGCCCAGGGGGTAACTGCTCTCGACAAGGAGGCGACCGGGCCGCAGCCGGCCACGGCGGCTCGCGCGAGCGTACAGCAGGGCCTCGACCGTTGCCTCCCTGCCCACATCCATCCGGGTTTCGGCCCCGCCGAGGCAGGCATCCCGCCAGCGCATTGCGAGGGCAAAGCGGCTCTGGCCGCCGCCGTGCAGGCGCAGGGGGAAGGCCAGCACATCACCGGGAAAACCGCTACCGCCCTCGCCCGCCTGCAGCGTGAGACCGGAAAGGTTGGCATAGGTATGCAGCACGGCAATCACGAACAGAGTCGCCAGAAGAAAGGTCAGCGCGTAGCTCATGTTGTTTTCATAGTTGATCGCGGCAACAAGCATCACCAGCAGCGCAGCGAAAAAGAAGAATCCGACACGTGAGGGGAAAATGAAGATGCGCCGACGATCCAGGGTGACGCGTGACTGCGCCGGAATCCGCCGGTCCACCCAGCGCGCAAAGCGCGCCCGGGAGCCCCGGGTGAATCTACTGGCCAGGATGGCTCAGCTCCCTGCGCATCGCGGCGTCACGACGGCAGCACATCGACCTCCTGCTGCAGCAGCGCAACCAGCGCCATGCCATCGCCGGCAAAGCGTTCGCCGGGTACCAGCCGATGGGCTGCAACAGGCCCGAGGACTGCCTGCACATCCTCGGGCAGAACATGATCGCGATCCTCCATGAGGGCCCAGGTCTTCGCCGCACGCAACAGGGCCAGTACGCCACGGGGGGACAGGCCGATGGAGAACTCCCCGCCGGCCCGGGTCCGCGCGACGAGGCGCTGCACATAGTCCAGCAGCGCTTCGGAGGTATGCACCGACGCCACCTGCTCGCGAATGGCGCGCAGGCGCTCGGCAGACATGACCTGCTCCAGCATGGCGGCGCTGCTGCCGACATCCCCGCGCTTCATCAGGTCGCGCTCGGCGCCCGGATCCGGGTAGCCCAGTTCAATGCGCATGAGAAAGCGATCGAGCTGCGACTCCGGCAGGGCATAGGTGCCGGCCTGCTCGCTCGGGTTCTGCGTGGCTATGACGAAGGAGGGATCCGGCAGGGCGCGGGTCTCAC
>JAWLGG010000514.1:0-2774 GCA_041685155.1 Chromatocurvus sp. | reverse complement strand
CCATGCGCAATCGGGTCGCGCGCTTCCTAAAGCACTACCACCTCAAGCACCACTTCTCCGGTCAGGGCGGACGCTATGGCGTCAGCAGCCCGCTGTGGGACATGGTGTTCGGCACCCGCCCCGCCGAGATTTCCCGCGACAGCCGTTAAACGGCCGTGGCCCGGTATTACCTGATCCCGAAATCCCTGGCGGAGCGCTTTCCGCCCCTGGGGCGACTGGCACAGCAGGTCGAAGCGCGTTTTTTCCAGGCGCTGTTCTGGTGCGTGCAGCGCCTGTCGCCGGAGCGCGCCACGCGGGTTGCCCGGGCGCTGTTCGGCCGCTTTGGCCCCCGATCCGAGAAAGCACGCAAGGCCGAGGCCAATCTCGCCATCGCCTTTCCCGAGCGCGACGCCCGCTGGCGCCGCGACACGGTGCGCGAGGTTTTCCGATCCCTCGGCGAGTCCGCAGCTGAGCTGATCAAGCTGGAGCAGATCTGGCAGGAGCGCGACGCGCGCATCCGCTTCAGCATCGACCCGGCGACCCAGGCGGTCATGGATCGCGGCCAGCCCATCGTCTTCGTGTGCGCCCACGTCGGTGCCTGGCAGCTGACCAATCTGATCGCGCGGCACGCCAACCTGACCATCTCCACCGTGATCGCCCCGGAGTCCAACCCCCTGATGCACCGCTCCATACAGCGCCTGCGCACCGCCTTCGGCGTCGGCCTGATTCCCACCGACGCGGGGGTGCGTCCGCTGATACGCGAACTCAAGGCCGGCCACTGCATCGGCCTGGCCACGGATACCCGGCTGAATACCGGCACGCTGCTGCCCTTTTTCGGCCGCGAGGCCCTGACCAACACCACCGCCGCCCGCCTGGCGCTGAGCACCGGCGCTGCGCTGGTGCCCATCCACTGCGAGCGGCTGGGTGGAGCGCGGTTTCATGTGCGGGTGCTGGCCCCCCTTGTGGGGTCAGGTCCGGGACCAGGTCCCGGACCTGGTCCCGGACCTGACCCCGAAGACCTCACCCTCCAGATCAACCAGCAGTTCGAGACCTGGATCCGCGAGACCCCGGGCCAGTGGATCTGCCTCAAGCGGCGCTGGCCGAAGGCGCACAAGCTGTAGTGGCGCGCGTGAACGGCACGCCCTTATATACCAGTAAAATAGTAAATATTGCTTAATACGAGCTTTTTTACTATTTTATTGGTATGAACTGCCTTCCCGACCTGGGTCAAAGACTGCGCCGCGCGCGCAAGCGCCATTTCCCGCGGGACGACCTCGCGGCCTTCGCCCTGCGTATCGGCGTCAGCCGCGCCACGCTGCAGAAAATGGAAAAGGGCGACCTCTCGGTCAGTCTGGGACGCTACCACGCCGCGGCGCGGGTGCTTGGACTCGCGCAGACCTTCGAGGCGCTGCTGGACGAGCCCGCGAGCCTGTTTGATGACTAGCCCGCAGACCAGACAGCGGCTGGATCTCTACCTCGCAACGCGCTCACTCGGCGTGTGCCATGCCGCAGATGTCGTCCTCCAGGAAGAGAACGGCAGCCTTACTCGGATGGGCTTCAGATATCGACCGCAGTATCTGGAAAGCCCCCGGGCCTTCGCCATCGATCCCGCACAATTGCCGCTGCGCGAGGGTGAGACTGAACTTACCTTCAGGCACGGGATTCCGGGGTTTATCGACGACTACCTGCCCGACCTGTGGGGTCGCCGGATACTGGCCCGACTCGCAGCGCGGGATCAACGTCGGCGCTATGACGCCAACAGTGTCATTGACAGCCTGGCATTGATGGGAGGCAGTCGCATAGGAGCAGTCAGCCTGGTACCCGCAGGCGAGGACCCGGTTTACGACATCGGGCAGCCGCTTGCACGTCTTGCCGAAGCCGAACACGCAGCGCAGCAGATTGACGACCCGGCAGGCACGTCCATTGCGCTACTGGATCAGCCGGACATGGCCGGCCTTGTCTACCTCGCCAATTCGGGTACGGGGGTTGGCGGCGCACGACCCAAGGCCCTGCTGTACGACGACCGCGGGTACTACCTGGCGAAGTTCAACCGCCGCCGCGATGACGACTACAACAATGCCCGCGTGGAACTGGCCTGCCTCAGCATGGCACGGGATGCAGGACTCGCCGTGGGTACCGGACGCGTCACGCCGGGCATCAATGGCAGGGAAGTTCTGCTCCTTGAGCGCTTCGATCTCGAGGAGCCGACCGCGCGAAGTCACCTGATCACAGTCAACGGATTACTCAAGAATCCTGCCACGCAGGCCGATATCGGCGCGCCTTTCCGCTATGACGATATTCATGAGATCGTTCAGCGCCACTCGGTGGACATCGGTCGCGATCTCAGGCAACTCCTGGCGTTGATGCTCTTCAACAGCAGCATCAACAACACCGATGACCACGAACGCAATGCCAGCCTGATCCACAGCGGCGACGGCTATCGGCTGGCCCCGGCCTACGATCTGGTCCCGTCCATCGTCACCGGGGCATATCACGCCGCGGGGTTTCGCTGGCAGACCGATCCGCCCCGGCCATCAGAGGCGCGCCGCATGGGACGGATCTTCGGGCTGCCGCGTGGTGACGTCGATACCATCGCCGATCGCGTCATTGACGCGGTTGCCCGCTGGACCGAGCATGCCGAGGCGACCGGTGTGGCGGAGAGCGATGCGGCGCTCGTGGCCAGGCATCTGCGTACCTAGTGTCATGAGTTGGAAGTTCGCAATGTTTCAGAGTCCGCCTATGGGGCCGCGACAAGGCGCGATCCGCAGGCAATTCGAGAACATTGGCAAGGAGCG
>JAWLGG010000513.1:0-2775 GCA_041685155.1 Chromatocurvus sp. | reverse complement strand
CGCGCAGGGTTTCGCACAGGCCATATTCGTGCACGGACTGGGCGTCCGCCGGCTGGTGCTGGGAGATGATTTTCGCTTCGGGCGCGAGCGAGAGGGCGATGCGGCGTTTCTTCGCGACCTGGGTCAGCGCGAGGGATTCACGACGCTGCCCACGTGCACTTTCGAGATCGACGGTGAGCGGGTCAGCAGTACCCGGGTCCGCGATGCACTTGCGGGCGGTGACCTGGTCGAAGCGGCCCGCCTGCTCGGACGCGACTACGCCATCAGCGGTCGCGTCGTGCGCGGTCAGCAGCTCGGCCGCCAGCTTGGCGCGCCAACTGCGAATGTGGAGCTCAAGCGCCTGCGATCGCCCCTGGCCGGCGTGTTCAACGTGCGCGTGGAGGGGCCGGGCCTGCGCGGTGCTCCCGGCGTGGCGAATGTCGGCACCCGACCCACGGTGAGCAACGGCACTCGCGCCAATCTGGAGGTGCACCTGCTCGAGGGTTCGCCGGACCTGTACGGCGAGCGAATCGACGTGCGCTTCGTGCATCGCCTGCGCGCCGAGAAAAAGTACGACTCCCTGGACGCGCTTCGGGAAGCGATCCAGGAGGATATCAACACGGCGCGGCGCTGGTTCCAGTGCAACCCGTCGACGCCACACCACAGCATGGATAGCAGCAGCACATGAGTGACTACAAGGCGACATTGAACCTGCCGCAGACAGACTTCCCCATGAAGGCGGGTCTGGCACAGCGCGAGCCCGAGCGTCTGGCGCGCTGGCGCGAGATGAACCTCTACGCGCGCATCCGCGAGGCGAGCGCGGGCAAGCCGACCTTCATACTCCACGACGGTCCCCCCTACGCCAACGGCGAGCTGCACGTGGGCCACGCGGTGAACAAGATTCTCAAGGACATGATCGTCAAGTCACGCACCCTGGCGGGGTTTGACGCGCCCTATGTCCCGGGCTGGGACTGCCACGGCCTGCCCATCGAGCTTAACGTCGAGAAAAAGGTAGGCAAGGCCGGTGTCAAGGTCACACCGGCGGAGTTCCGGGACCACTGTCGCAACTACGCGCGCCGGCAGATCGACGCCCAGCGCGAGGATTTCGTGCGCATGGGGGTGTTCGGCGAGTGGGACAATCCCTACCTGACCATGGATCCGCGCTTCGAGGCGGATATCATCCGCACCCTTGGCCGCCTGATCGACAACGGCCATCTGCACAAGGGCTTCAAGCCCGTGCACTGGTGCACCGACTGCGGCTCGGCTCTGGCCGAGGCCGAGGTTGAGTACGAGAGCAAGGTCTCCACCGCGATCGATGTGGCCTACCCGGCCCGGGACAGTGCGGCGATCGCCGCTGCCTGTGGCGCGGAGGGCGCGGACAATATTGCCATCGCGATCTGGACCACCACGCCCTGGACCATCCCCGCGAGCATGGCCGTGAGCCTGCATCCGGAACTCGAGTACGTCCTGCTGGACGCCGGTGACCGGCAGGTGCTGGTGGCGGCGGAGCTGGCGGAGAGCTGCGCCGCGCGCTTTGGTCTCGACCGCGTCGACATTCTCGGGCGCTGCACGGGGAGTGACCTGGAGCGCCAGCGTCTGTCGCATCCCTATCTCGATCGCGAGGTGCTGGTCATTCTCGGGGATCACGTCACTACCGAAGCCGGCACCGGAGCGGTGCACACCGCCCCGGCCCACGGCCAGGACGACTTTGTGGTGGGCGCAGCCTACGATATCGAGGTGTACAACCCGGTGGGCGGCAACGGCGTGTACGTGCCGGAGACGCCGCACTTCGCGGGTGAGCACGTGTTCAAGGCGAATGCGGGCATCGTCGACCTGCTGCGCGAGCACGGCGCCTTGCTGCACGCCGAGGACTATACCCACTCCTACCCGCATTGCTGGCGACACAAGACGCCCATCATTTTTCGCGCCACCCCACAATGGTTTGTCAGCATGCACCAGAACAACCTGCTGCGCGACGCCCTGGCCGCTGTCGATACGGTGCGCTGGATGCCCGAGTGGGGCCGGGCGCGGATCGACGGCATGCTCGCCAGCCGCCCGGACTGGTGTATCTCGCGCCAGCGCACCTGGGGCGTGCCGATAGCCCTGTTTGTGCACCGCGAAACGGCAGCGCTGCACCCGCGCAGCGCGGAACTGATCGAGGACGTGGCCGGGCGCGTGGAGGCGGGCGGCATCGATGCCTGGTATGACCTCGACGCTGCGGAGCTGCTGGGTGACGAGGCGGCCGACTACGAGAAAGTCACGGACACCCTCGACGTCTGGTTCGACTCCGGCGTCACCCATGCCTGTGTGCTGCGTCGCCGCGAGGGCCTGCGCTCGCCGGCGGATATCTACCTGGAGGGGTCGGATCAGCACCGCGGCTGGTTCCAGTCGTCCCTGCTGACCGGCGTCGGCGCCTACGGCGAGGCCCCCTACCGCGCGGTGCTGACCCACGGTTTCACGGTCGACGGTGACGGCCACAAGATGTCCAAGTCCCGCGGCAATATCCTGCCGGCGAAGAAGGCCATGAACGACCTGGGCGCGGATATCGTGCGCCTGTGGGTGGCGGCCTCGGACTACCGCGGCGAACTTGCCGTGAGCGACGAGATCTTCAAGCGCACCGCGGACGCCTACCGGCGCATCCGCAACACCGCGCGTTTCCTGCTCTCGAACCTGGCCGGCTTCGATCCTGCCGAGCACGCCGTGGCGGCAGAGGCCATGCTGCCGCTGGATCGCTGGGCGGTGGACCGCGCGGCCCTGCTGCAGGACGAGATCGTCGCCGCCTACGACGGCTACCAG
>JAWLGG010000512.1:0-2776 GCA_041685155.1 Chromatocurvus sp. | reverse complement strand
TCACCCTTGCCCCGCTCGCCACAGCCACCCTGGTCACAGCGCAACCCCAGCTCGAGGAAGTCGTGGTCACGGCGGAACGCCGTGCCCAGAGCATCAATGACGTGCCGCTGTCCGTGGCCGCGCTCGCCGGCAGCGATATCGAGGTCGGCAAGATCACCGACCTGAACGATGTTGCCTTCCGCACCCCCGGCCTCACGTTCAACCAGTTCAATGTCGGCGAGCCGCGTATCTATATTCGCGGGATCGGCAACAGCTCGGACTCCGCAGCCAGCGACCCGGCGGTGGGGGTATTCCTGGACGAGGTCTACATCGGCCGCACCGGCGGCGTCGGCTTCGACCTGTTTGATCTCGAGCGCATCGAGATCCTGCGCGGCCCCCAGGGCACGCTGTACGGCAAGAATACGAACGGCGGCGCCATCAACATCGTCACCTCGCGACCGTCACAGGAAACGGAGCTGCGCGTTCGCGGCTCGCTGGGCAGTGACGGCCTGCGCCACATCCAGGGCCTGGCCAGCGGCGGGCTGGCGGACGGCGTGGCCGGCAAGCTGGTGTTCTCCCATCGCGAGCGCGACGGCTTCGGGCGCAATGTCATCACACCCGGGGACATCAACACCGGGGGCGATTTTTCCGCCAGTCGCCTCATCGGCGGCTCGATCGGTGCCGCGGGCCGCGGTGACGACCTGGACGACCTGAAGAACTACAGCGTCCGCGGCCAGCTGCTGTTCGATATCAATGACCGCGCCAGCCTGCTGCTCGGCGCCGACTACGCCAAAAACCAGAGCAACGGCTCCTGCCGCAGCATCAGGAACCTCGACAAGGCGATAGCCGGCCTCACACCGTTCTGGGAAATCGGCATCCCGCAGGCGGCGCAGAACGATGATCGCCACTGCGCGACACAGTTCGATACGGGACAGGAGCGCGAGGTCCATGGCGTCATGGCGCGACTCGAATACGACCTCGGCTGGGCCATGCTCACCTCCATCAGCGCCTGGCGCAGCAGCGAATTCTCCGTCCTCGATGACCTCACCGGCATACCCCTGAACGATCTCGATGCGCCCACGCCCCCTGGCGTGCCGCTGCCCCCGGGGTCCTTCACGGCGCCGGGCAATGTCATTGACGCCTCGGATGAGGAGGCCTCGCAGTGGTCCCAGGAACTGCGACTGTCGCATTCCACGGAGCGACTGAACTGGGTGGTCGGCGCCTTCTTCATGGAAGAGGAGGTGGACCGGGAAGAGGAGTTCTACACCCAGTACAGCACCCTGCTGCAGGGCCTGGGACTTGCCGGCGTGGGCAATGTGCTGTTCACCCAGGACAATACGACCGAGAGCGTGGCGGTCTACGGGCAGGTCGATTACGACATCACCCCCCAGCTCACCCTGACCTACGGCGCACGCTGGGCGGAAGACAAGAAGGACATCACCCAGAATTCCCTGGACCTGCTCGGTACGGTGCCCTCCGGCGTCCCCCTGATCCTGCCGCCCTTCGACGCGCCCGTCTCGGCCAGCGACAGCTGGTCCGAGATCACGCAGAAGGTGTCCCTGGCCTGGCGGCCGACGCAGGACGTCATGCTCTATGCGACCTATTCCGAAGGCTTCAAGAGCGGTGCCTTCCAGTCCCAGACCAACCTGGCATCGGTGGCCAGCGAGCCGGTCGACCCGGAGATTGTCGAGAACATAGAGATCGGCATTAAGTCTGCGTGGTGGAACAACCGCCTGCAGTTCAACCTGTCCTACTACGACATGGACTACAGTGACCTGCAGATCTTCGAGCTGAACAGCCAGTTCCTGCTCACGCTGCTGAACGCGCAGGCGGAATCGAAAGGGGTCGAGGCCAGTATCGATCTGGCGCCAACGGAGAATCTCACGCTCAGCGCGAGCTACAACTGGAGCGACGCGACCTTCGAGAGCTTCATCAACTCCAACGGGCTGGACCTGTCCGGCAACGACCTGCCCTTTGCG
This sequence comes from Chromatocurvus sp., assembly GCA_041685155.1. Taxonomy (GTDB): domain Bacteria; phylum Pseudomonadota; class Gammaproteobacteria; order Pseudomonadales; family Halieaceae; genus Chromatocurvus. The sequence goes on along the minus strand of JAWLGG010000512.1, from coordinate 818 downwards.
CCGGACCAGGCGCTGACCATCGCGGCGAACTATCGCTTTGACCTGGCCAGTGGCGGCACCGTCGACGTCGGCGCCAGCTACAACTGGAAAGACGACTACTTCTTCGGACCCCAGAACCGGGAACGCGAGCGCCAGGAGAGCGTGGCGCTGATCGACGCCAACATCACCTGGTTCAGCCGCGACGCCTCGCTGAGCGTGGATGTCTGGGGCAAGAACCTCGATGACGAGCTGCAGCTTTCCAACCAGATTGTCGACCCCACAGGGGTGACCTCGGAGTTCTACATGCCGCCGCGCACCTATGGCGTCACCGTGACCAAGTCATTCCGCTGAGTCCCTGCCGCGGCGTTCCCGCTCCCGGGAATGTCGCGGCCACGTCACTATAGCCAGCGCCGGAACCGGAACCAGGCCAGAAGCAGTCCCGCGGCACCGACGCACATCAATACCACGACCCAGAACGCCAAACCGTTGTCCACTCCCGGCATGCCGCCGACGTTGATACCCATCAGCCCGGTGAAGAACCCCAGGGGCAGGAACACCGCGGCAACCAGCGACAGCACGTACATGCGCTCGTTCATCTGCTCGGAGATGCGCCCGACCAGCTCATCCTGGGCCACCGCCGTGCGCTCACGCACCGCATCGATATCCTCGATGTGACGTATCTGCCGGTCCGTAATCTCGCGCAGGCGCAGGCGATCGAGGTCTCCTATCCAGCTGAGTGACTCGGCGGTCAGTCGGTTGAAGGCCTCGCGCTGCGGGGCCAGGTAGCGGCGCACGGTGATGGTCTGCTTGCGCAGGTGAGCCAGGTCCTGCCGCAGCCG
>JAWLGG010000511.1:0-2780 GCA_041685155.1 Chromatocurvus sp. | reverse complement strand
GGCTGGAAGCTGCTAACCGACCGCCTCGGCGACCGCGTGCAGCTGGTCGGGGATGACCTGTTCGTCACCAACACCGGGATACTGAGACAGGGCATCGAGCGCGGTGTCGCGAATTCGATACTCATCAAGCTCAACCAGATCGGCAGCCTGAGCGAAACGCTGGACGCCATCGCCATGGCGCGCGAGGCCGGCTACAGTTCGGTGATCTCCCATCGCTCCGGGGAGACCGAGGACACCACCATCGCCGATCTCGCGGTCGCCACCGGCGCCGGGCAGATCAAGACCGGCTCCCTGTGCCGCTCCGACCGCGTGGCGAAGTACAATCGCCTGCTGCGCATCGAGGCGGAGCTCGGCGCCGGGGCGCCCTACCGTGGGCGTCTCGAATTCCCGCGCTAGTGGTCCGCTGACCTGTGCGCTGGCTGCTCGCCGTCCTCATCGGACTGCTGGTTCTGCTGCAGTACCGGCTGTGGTTTGCCGACGGCAGTCTCGCCGAGCGGCAGCGGCTGCAGCAGCAGGTTGAGGCGGCGGAGCGCGAGAACGCACTGTTGCGCGAGCGCAACGATACGCTGTCCCGGGAAGTGCTGGAGCTGCAGTCCGGCAATGCCGTGGTCGAGGAGCGTGCGCGGGAGGAGCTTGGGCTCATCCGCGAGGGCGAGGTGTTCTACCACTTTGTAGAGGGCGATGATCGCAAGGGTGGCAGCGGCGAGAGCGACGCCCGATGACCTGCTGGGGCGTCATACCTGCAGCCGGCATCGGCCGTCGGATGCAGGTCGATACACCCAAGCAGTACCTCCAGGTGGCGGGCATGACGCTGCTAGAGCACAGCCTGCAGGCACTTCTCGCCGATACGCGCCTGCAGGCGGTCAGCGTGGTCCTCCGGGGTGGCGATTCGCGCGCCGCGCAGCTCCCCGTGATTGCCGGCAATGCTCGCGTCAGCCTTGCGATCGGGGGCGAGGAGCGCAGCGACTCGGTGGCCGCCGGTCTGGAGGCTCTGGTCGCTCTCGGGGCTGCAGAGCAGGACTGGGTCCTGGTGCACGATGCGGCGCGACCCTGCCTGCCCGGAGCGTCCCTGGCTGCCCTCATCGAGCAGGTGCTGTCCAGCGGCTGCGGTGGCATCCTTGCCCAGCCAGTGCCGGACACGGTGAAGCGGGGGCTTGACGGGCATGTCGCGGGCACTATTGACCGGCGCGACCTGTGGCTGGCTCAGACGCCGCAGATGTTTCGCCTGGGTGAGCTGCGCCGTGCCCTGGCGGCGGCGCGCGAGGGCGGGCACGCCGTAACCGACGAGGCCTCTGCCATGGAGCGGGTCGGGGCCGCGGTGCAGCTGGTACCGGCGCCACGCTGCAATCTCAAGGTGACATCGCCTGAGGACATCGAGCTGGTAAGGTTCTACCTGGAATCGGGAGTCTGAGTCATGCGGATTGGCCACGGCTATGACGTTCACGCCTTCGCGGAGGGCGATCACGTGATGATAGGCGGGGTGCGAATCGCGCACGGCCGCGGACTCGCCGCCCACTCCGATGGCGATGTCCTGCTGCACGCGATATGCGATGCCCTGCTGGGCGCGGCCGCCGCGGGGGATATCGGGCATCACTTCCCCGATACGGACCCCGCCAACGCGGGCATCGACAGTCGCCTCCTGTTGCGGCGCGTCATGCAGGCGCTGCACGGGCGCGGCTGGTCCCTTGGCAACCTCGATGCCACGATAATCGCCCAGGCGCCGCGCATGGCGCCGCATATCGAGGCGATGCGCCTGCGGATTGCGGAAGACTGTGCGGCCGATGTCTCGGCGGTTAACGTCAAGGCGACAACGACCGAGGGCCTGGGTCCCATGGGTCGGGGGGAGGGAATCGCAGCCCACGCCGTGGTCCTGCTGCAGCCTGTCGCCGGTCAGGGGCGCGAGTGACTTTTGCCCGTGCATTTGTGAAGATAGCGCGCCGCGGGGTCGGTCCCGATTACCACCCGGCGCGACCCGCAAACCGTTTCCGCTGATGTGAAGAACAGGAGCTGAGTTGAATAGCCCGGATCTTGCCGGTATCGGCATGACCTCACAGCGTACCCGCGAGCGCCTGGTCGAGCGCCTGGGTGAGCGCGGCATCCACAATCCCGACGTGCTGCAGGCGATGCGCACGACACCGCGGCATCTGTTTCTCGATGAAGCCATGGCGCACAGGGCCTACGAGGATACCGCGCTGCCTATCGGTTACCAGCAGACTCTGTCGCAGCCCTACGTTGTGGCGCGCATGACGGAACTGCTCCTCGCCGGCGGCCCGCTGGCGCGTGTGCTGGAAATCGGCAGCGGATCGGGCTACCAGACGGCCATCCTCGCACAGCTGGTGGGTGATGTGTTTGCGGTGGAGCGTATCAAGCCCCTGCTCGACGCCTCCCGACGACGCCTGCGCACGCTCCGCCTGCGCAACGTCCGCTTCCGGCACGCGGACGGCACCCTGGGCTGGCCAGAGCTGGCGCCCTTCGACGGCATTCTCGGTGCGGCAGCGCCGGCGGCGGTGCCGGCGGATCTGCTCGATCAGCTCGCGCCGGGTGGTCGCCTCGTCCTGCCCGTGGGCACGGAGACGCAGCATCTTCACGTTATCACCCGAACTGACGACGGTTTCGTCACCGAGGTGGTCGAGGCGGTACGCTTTGTACCGCTGCGTCCGGGCGTCCAGCGGTGACGGCGGATCGCGCCGTGCCGCTGCGCGAGTACGGCGGCATCTACCTGCGCGGCCTGCTCATGGGGGCAGCCGATATCGTGCCGGGGGTATCGGGCGGCACCATCG
>JAWLGG010000510.1:0-2780 GCA_041685155.1 Chromatocurvus sp. | reverse complement strand
GGTCGCCACTGGCACCCGCCATCGAACGCAGAGTGGTCAATCGGCGGAATTACAGCGACCCCAGGCCATCCGAACCGCAGCAGATGGCCTGGTTCCGCACGCTGTCCGCCATCGACGATGATCCCGCAGTGCACCAGGTCGTTCTCGCCTTTATGTCGGATTTCGCCCTGCTTGGCGCTGCCCTGTTGCCTCACCCCTACACGGCGCACAGTTCCGGCATGCAGGTGGCCAGCCTCGATCATGCGATCTGGTTCCACAGGCCGGCACGCACCGACGAGTACCTCCTCTACGCGCTTGACAGCCCTAACGCGGGCGGCAGCCGGGGATTCAGTCGCGGCCAGTTCTTTACCCGCGAGGGGAGCCTCGTCGCATCGACCGCGCAGGAGTCGCTGATACGCCTGCGCACGGACACAGGCTCCTCATGACCCTCAATTGATGACGGTGTCCATTTCGCGGCCCAGGGTGATCAACTCAAGTGTGCCATTCCTCAGCAGCAGTTCAGTGACGGAGCCATTGTCCGGCCAGAAGGACAATGTGCGATCAGCTTCTCGGATATGTCCCACCACTGTGTTGATAACCAGGAAGTGGGTGAAGATCACCGTGGGCGAGCGCGTTGCGTAAAGCGCCGACAGCAACGCCTCGCGCCAGGCGACCAGCGCATCGCCCTGACTCTTCCACTCCTCCCGCATGAAGCCCCGCAGCCAGTCGCGTCGCTGTACCAGCGGTACCGGCGCGGGAATCTCGCGGTAGGACTCGACCGGCGTGACGTCGAGCCCTGTACGTCGCGCCAGGGGCGCCGCGGTCTCAATGGCACGTGCCAGCGGGCTGCTCACCAGCAGCGCTTCTGCTTTCAGCAGTGGCGCCAGGTCGCGCGCGCAGGTCTCGGCCTGCTCACGCCCGAGCGTGCTCAATCCCGGATCGGCAGACTGCCCCCAGTGAGCATCGGCTTCGCCATGACGCACGAGAAAGATCGGACAGGACACTACTGGCACACGAGCGTGTTACCCAGAGCGCTTGTGTCGCGACTGAGCGCTACCGAACTCACCGCGCGCCCCACTAGCGATAGGTAACCAGCGACTCGCCACGCTGCTGTCCGAGGACGCGCAGATAGGAGCAATCGTTGAAAAATGACAGGGACACCCGATCACCGCTGTAGAAGAGCTGGGTCACAGAACAATTGAACACCGGTTCGTAGAACTGGTACACCGCGTCATCCGGAACGCCGAGCACCCGGGCGACCAGCGTTGCAATCGTGCCGCCCGACGTGAACACGGCGACTGTCCGGCCACTGCCCTGAGCCTGCATGACATCGCTCAGCGCCGCCTGAACACCACTGGCGTAGTCCTGCCAGCTCTGTATGCCCGCCGCATCGCACTGTGGCGACACCCAGTGATTGAACACGGCGGCGATGACTTTCTGGTAATCTTTGCTCGATGCAAGTCCGCGGTCGACTACCGCGCGCAGTGCAGGATTGCCCTCGAGCAGTTGCGGTAGAAGCACCCGTATCTGTTCATCGTTGCGAACCTCGTCGAGGCGCGTATCGACCCGCAGCGGTACCGATGCGGGCTGGGCGGCCAGCGCCAGCTCCGCCGTATCGCGCTGCCGCCTCAGCTGTCCGCAGTAGGCAGCATCGAGATGGATATCACAGTCACGCAGGTACTCACCAAGACGCGTCGCCTGCAGGCGGCCGATTTCAGAGAGATTGTCGTAATCGTCAGCACCGAATGAGGCCTGGCCGTGGCGGATGACGTAGATCGTTGCCATCAGGCCGTCTTCCTCAGCGTTGCGGGCTCACGCGGAAAGCTCAGCCGGCGTCGATAGGGGTAGAATGAGGCCACGAACCCACCGCGGATTTTCTCCTGCAGGTCCTGCCAGAAGGCGGCCTCGTAAATATCGCTGTGGCGACTGTCGAAGGCTTCTCTGGCACGGCGGTTGCCCGAGAAGAACAGGCGGAACTCCTCAGGAAAAATATCGTTGGGCGCCACGGAGTACCAGGGCTGACTGGCCATTTCCTCGGCCTCGTTGCGCGGCTTGGGGATTTTCCGGAAGTTGCATTCGGTCAAGGGGACGATCTCGTCATAGTCGTAAAATACGACGCGCCCGTGGCGGGTCACGCCAAAGTTCTTGAGCAGCATGTCGCCCGGAAATATATTGGCCGAGGCGAGCTGCTTGATCGCATTGCCGTACTCATCCATGACGTCTTCCACCTGCTCGTCGGTGGCATCCTGCAGGTACAGGTTGAGTGGCGTCATGCGCCGCTCCACGTACACGTGCTTGATGATCAGGGCGCGGCCGCGCTCCTCTATCAGTGATGGCGCGACCTTGTACAGCTCTTCCATCAGTTCATCGGAGAAACGCTCGCGGGCAAACGCCAGGTTGGTGAATTCCTGTGTGTCGGCCATGCGCCCCGCCCGGTCCCAGCGCTTCACCAGGCGGTACTTTTCCTTGACCTGCTCCCGCGTCATCTCCTTTGGGGGTGTGAAGCGATCCTTGATGATCTTGAACACGAAATCATACGACGGCAGCGTGAACACGCTCATCACCATGCCCTTGATACCCGGCGCGATGATGAATTTGTCGCTGGTGATATCCATGTGCCGGCGCGCGCAGCGATGGTAATAGGTCTTGCCGTGCTTGTTGTAGCCCATGGCGCTGTAGATTTCGGAAATCGGCTTGGCCGGCATGAGCTGCTGGAGGAAGAGCACATACTGGGATGGAATGGAGGCATCCACCATGAAATAGGTGCGCGTGAAGCTGAAAACGACGCTCACTCGGTCGGC
>JAWLGG010000509.1:0-2785 GCA_041685155.1 Chromatocurvus sp. | reverse complement strand
CGGATCATGAAGTACGATCTGAACAGTGACTGACAGCCTGCCATGAAGCGCTGTACCACCCTGCTCGATCGTTTTATCAGCCAGCACAGCGATTGCTCAGGGGACTAAACCGCTACCGCGGTAGGGGTACTCCGATCGAAGTGCGGTAGGAGACGATAGACTCCCGGTGTTTTCCTATGCTGAGTATTGAGGCAGTCCGCCTCGCTCAATGCAGGGAGAACCGTCATGAATCAAACCACAAAGACCATCAGCCCGCTGCGCCAACGCATGATCGGCGATATGACGTTGCGCAAACTCAATCCAAAGACGCAGACCGCCTATCTCAGAGCCGTGGAGAAGCTGGCTCGCTTCCTGGGCTACTCCCCGGATACGGCCTCCGCAGAGGATCTGCGACGTTTCCAGCTACATATGGTGGAGGTCGGCACTTCCAGTGTCACACTGAATGCCACGATCACCGGCCTGCGGTTCTTCTTTGACATCACACTTGATCGCCCTGAGGCGATGAAGAAGATGAGCCACGTTTACCAACCGCGCAGAATGCCGGAGATTCTGAGTGTGGATGAGGTCGCCCGTCTGCTGCAATATGCCGGCTGCCTGAAGTACCGGGCGGCGCTCGGCGCGGCCTATGGCGCCGGCCTGCGTGCCAGTGAAGTCTGCCACCTCACGATCCCGGACATCGACAGTAAACGGATGGTCCTGCGCGTCGAGCAGGGTAAAGGCAAACAGGATCGCTATGCAGTTCTCTCACCCGTGCTGCTGGAGCTGTTGCGCGCCTGGTGGCGCGATGGACGCGCGAAGGGACAGTTGCTGCACGGGGGCTGGGTATTCCCGGGGCAGAACCCGGTCAACCCGCTGACAACCCGATCACTCAACCGTATTTTTCACCAGGCCTGTGATGCAGCCGGTATCCGCAAGCGAGTGACATTGCATTCATTGCGACACGCTTTCGCCACTCATCTGCTGGATCGCCGCGAGGATATCCGCGTGATTCAGGTGCTCCTCGGGCACAAGAAGCTTGAGAACACCGCTCGCTATAGCCATGTCGCCACCCAGTTGTTGAGCGAGGTAAAAGGCCCGCTGGAGTATCTTCAGTTCGCGTCGCCTACCTGATCCAGCGCCGTCGTGACTCGACATGCCCTGGAGGTTGCGGACATCTTCCGCGACCATGGCGCAGCGTGGCGCCAGGCGCAGGCCGGACATCTCAGCCTTGGGCAACTCAAGGTGATGTCAGCCATCGAACGCTGTCGGTGTGCCGTGCTCGGCGGCCACCGGCTGTGCTGTGAGGGCTGTGGCACCACGCAGATCGCCTACAACTCCTGCCGCAACCGGCACTGCCCCAAGTGTCAGGCGACAGCGGCACATCGCTGGCTGGAAGATCGCCAGGCAGAGTTGCTGCCGATCGACTACTACCATGTAGTGTTCACCGTGCCCGCACCCATCAGTGACATCGCCTATCAGAACAAGGCCGTGATCTACGCGATCCTGTTCAAGGCCGCAGCCGAGACCCTGCTCACCATTGCTGCGGACCCGAAGCATCTTGGGGCGCACATTGGCGTCACCGCCGTCCTGCACAGTTGGGGATCGGCATTGACTCATCACCCACACATCCACTGCATCGTACCGGGCGGCGGCGTGTCACTGGACGGCAAACGCTGGGTGGCGTGTCGACCCGGGTTCTTCCTGCCTGTGCGCGTTCTGTCGCGGCTGTTCCGGCGCCGCTTTCTGGAGCGACTCGTCGATGCGCATCACGACGGGAAGCTCGCCTTCTTCGGGCAACATCAAGCACTTGCCGAGGCAGGCGCCTTCGCTCAGTTCCTCCAGCCACTGCGCCAGATTGACTGGGTGGTCTATGCCAAACGCCCCTTTGCCGGCCCCAAGGCCGTGCTGGCCTACCTGTCTCGCTACACGCATCGCGTGGCCATCGCCAACAGCCGCCTGATTGCCTGTAATGAGCACGGGGTTACGTTCAAGTGGAAAGACTATCGCGCTAAAGGTCGATCCCGGCACAAGACCATGACGCTGAGCACCGGCGAATTTATCCGTCGCTTCCTCATCCACGTTCTGCCCAGCGGCTTTCACCGGATACGCCATTATGGGTTCTTCGCAAATCAGGGCCGCGCCAGGCAACGGGACCGTATTCGGCAGCTCCTGTCGCTACCACCGGACGTCAGCCAGCCCCCTGATTCTGAACCCCACGTCACAGCCATCTATGTGTGCAAGTCCTGCGGTGCGTCGATGGTGATCATTGAGACCGTGCCGCCAGATCACCACGCTCGTGCACCGCCAGAGCGCGCGCCATGAACAACAATTTATCGGTGACACCAGTTCGCGTGCGCTCGCCACAACGTCGAGTGTCGGTACTGCTTTGCATGTCTGGACATTTGGGGAAGCAAGGGTCACGTTCTCTAAACCTAACAACCGCCGGAAATGGAAGAATGCAGAGGCAGTACCACACGTCTGGCACGTCTTGCGGTTCATCTCTGACACCAGAAATACTCTCGACCCCCCAGAGATTTCCTACTATCCCCATAGATCAGTGCATCGATCCCGCGGTTTCCTCCCCTGAGGCTTAGAAGACACCTGCTCACCGAATGCCCGCGCGGCTTCGACGCTATCACTCTGCGAGCAGGCGTCTTCCAACCCTTAACAATGGCAGACACCCGTTTGTTGCTGGCACAAAAGCGGATAATGCTGGATGTGGCCCACTAGCGGCCATCGGGATACCAATTAGCGGAAGATTGACTCCCAATCTGCCGAGTCCGATCCGGCGGGCTTTATCCGCGGC
>JAWLGG010000508.1:0-2788 GCA_041685155.1 Chromatocurvus sp. | reverse complement strand
TTGTTTGGAGCGCTGTTCCGGCCCGGGAGGTGGGGGCGTGTCCGGGAAGGCACAGACGGCTCTGCGGACCGGGAAGAACGCGCCGCCATGGATGGCGCATTGGCGTGTCCGGGAAGGGGCAAACCGTCTCGCGGGCCGGCTACAGCTCACCTGGCGTGTCCGGGAAGGCACAGACGGCCCTGCGGACCGGGAAGAATGCTCCGCCATGGATCGCAGTGTCACTCCGCACTGTTCCCCAGGTAGAGCCGATACGCCGGATTCGAAGACTCATCCCAGTACGGATACCCGATGCCATCGAGCACCTCCCGCATCGCCCCCTTCTGCCCCGTTGGCACCTGTATACCCACCAGGATGCGCCCATAGGCCGCGCCGTGGTTGCGATAGTGGAACATCGAGATGTTCCAGCGCTGCCCCAGGGCGGAGAGGAACTTGAGCAGCGCGCCGGGCCGTTCGGGGAACTCCACGCGGTAGATGCACTCCGGGTCCATGTTCTGGGGCGCGCGGCCGCCGACCATGTAGCGGATATGCAGCTTGGCCATCTCGTTGTCGGTCAGGTCCTCGGCGTCATACCCCTGCTGTGTCAGGTCATCCAGCACGTGCTGCAGGTCGTTGCCACCGGGAGCCACGGACAGGCCGACGAACACGCGGGCAAAGCGTTCGGTGGCATAGCGATAGTTGAACTCGGTGATGTTGCGCTTGCCCAGGGCGCCGCAGAAGGCGCGGAAGCTGCCGGGCTTTTCCGGAATGGTGACGCTGATGATGGCCTCGCGGCGCTCGCCGATCTCGGTGCGCTCGGAGATGTAGCGCAGGCGGTCGAAGTTGGTGTTGGCGCCGCTGAGAATGGCCAGCAGCTCCTGATTCCGGGCGCCGGTCTCCTCGACGTATTTCTTCAGGCCGGCCAGTGCCAGCGCACCGGCGGGCTCGGCGATGCCGCGGGTGTCCTCGAAGATATCCTTGATGGCCGCGCACATCTCGTCGGTGGACACGGTGATGACCTCGTCGACAATACCGCGGATCACCCGGAAGGGCTCCTTGCCGATCTGCGCGACGGCGCAGCCATCCGCGAACAGGCCCACCTCGGACAGGCGGTCGCGGCGGCCGCGCTGCAGGGCCAGCTTGAGGCAGGCGGCGTCCGCGGGCTCGACGCCGATGATTCTGGTCTGCGGCCAGACGTAGTGCACGAAGGCCGCCACGCCGGCGAGGAGCCCGCCGCCGCCCACCGGGACGAAGAGTGCATCCAGGGGCGACTGGTGCTGGCGCACGATTTCCATGCCCACCGTGCCCTGGCCGGCGATCACGTCCGGGTCGTCGAAGGGGTGGACATAGGTCATGCCCTGCTCGGCGACCAGTTTCTGCGCGTGGCTGGAGGCCTCGTCAAAGGCATCGCCGTGCAGCACAACCTTAGCCCCCCGCGCGCGCACCGCATCGACCTTGATCTGCGGCGTGGTGCGCGGCATGACGATTACCGCCCGGACGCCCATGCGCTGGGCGGCCATGGCCAGCCCCTGGGCGTGATTGCCCGCGGAGGCCGCGACGACGCCGTGGCTGCGCTGTGCCTCGCTGAGTCTGTGCATCTTGTTGTAGGCGCCGCGCAGTTTGAAGGAGAACACGGGCTGCAGGTCTTCTCGCTTCAGCCAGACCCGGTTTCCCAGTCGCGCGGACAGCAGCACGGCCTCGTCGATCGGCGTCTGGCGCGCCACGTCGTAGACGCGGGCGTCGAGGATGCGCTTGATATAGCTCTGGGGCATGCGGGACCACTCGTTGCGAAGCCAGCATGGTAAAGCAGCGGCCTGGTGTTTGCAGCCATCGCGTTGTGCACAGTGGTTCCCGCGACAGGTTCCACGCCGCTTGGGCGGCCCGGGGCGGGCGCGGTACACTGCGCCCCGGTATCACTTCAGCTATCGGCTTATCTACAGGCGCAACAACAGCGCAGGAGAAACGGCATGGACCGGGATGCACAGAAACAGGCGGTGGCCGAGGCCGCCCTGGAATATCTGAAGCCGCGGCTGGAGAGCGATACCGTCATCGGTATCGGGACCGGGTCGACGGCCAACTGCTTCATCGACGTGCTGGCGCCGCTGCGCGGGCGCTTTGCGGCCACGGTCGCCAGCTCGGAGGCCTCGGCAGAGCGGCTCAGATCCCACCGTATCCCGGTGCAGGCCCTGACCAGCGTTGATCGCGTGGACTTCTACATAGACGGTGCCGATGAGGCGAACGCCGCCCTGCAGCTGATAAAGGGCGGCGGCGGTGCGCTGACCCGGGAGAAGATCGTTGCGGCGGTGGCCGGCGAATTCATCTGCATTGCCGACGACAGCAAGCTGGTGCACACCCTCGGCGAGTTTCCCCTGCCTGTCGAGGTGATCCCGATGGCACGCAGCCATGTAGCCCGGGCGCTGGTCCGCCTGGGCGGTGAGCCGGTCTATCGTGAGGGCTTTGTCACTGACAATGGCAATATCATTCTCGATGTCCATCGTCTGAGCATTCCCCAGCCTCTGGCGCTGGAGGAGGCCATCAACAACATAACGGGTGCCGTCTGTAATGGCCTGTTCGCGCATCGACCGGCGGATATCCTGCTCCTCGCGGGAGACAGCGGTGTCCGTGAGCTGCGCGCGGTCTGAACTCGGCTGCCGGGCCGCATGACCCGCCTGGGGTATCTGTAAAAAATGTGACAAGCACGGCTTGCGCAACAGATTATTCCGTGTAAGCTCTGTGACAAATTAACAAAACAAACCTGCGTTACCGACTGGACAATTTATTTTGTCAACAGAATCAGATGACGAGGTTCGAG
>JAWLGG010000047.1:0-11527 GCA_041685155.1 Chromatocurvus sp. | reverse complement strand
GCACTGCTGTCGTGCGCGTGGATGGCGATCCCGGTCGGCGGCACCGCGCAGGAGACGGACCACCACGACATTGTCGTTGCCGGCGGCCGCGTCATCGACCCGGAGACGGGACTGGACGCGATTCGCAATATAGGTATCCGCGATGGACGCATCAGCGCCGTGTCGACTGATAACCTGCAGGGCACGCGCGTTATCGAGGCGGCGGGGCTGGTCGTCAGCCCGGGCTTCATCGACCTGCATTCCCATGGCCAGACGCTGGCCTCGGACAGGATGCAGGCATTTGATGGCGTGACCACGGCGCTGGAACTGGAGCTGGGTCGGCTGCCCGTGGCCGACTGGTATCGCAGACAGGCGCAGAATGGCAGGGTGCTCAATTATGGCATATCCGCCGCCTGGGCCTACGCGCGCATTGCCGAGTTCGAGGACATGGCACCGGTTGCGGATATACGCTGGTTCCAGTCGGCGTTCTCCCGGCAGCGCTGGGTGAGTGAGCCGGCAACCCCCGAGCAGGCGGAACGCATTGCGGCATCCGTGGCGCAGGGTCTCAGCGAGGGCGCGCTGGGCGTGGGGATCAACGCCGGCTATGCGCCCGGTGGCGGTTTTCGCGAGCTACTGGCCGTGCATGGCACAGCGGCGCGCTACGGCGTGCCGACCTATACACACATTTCCTGCGGCAATCCCTGGGATCCGGGCAGCTCCGCCGCCTGTGTCGGTCAGGTGATTGCACTGGCAAGCAGTACGGGTGCCCACGCCCACATCTGCCACCTCAACAGCAGCAGCCAGCGTGCCATAGACATCACGGCCGACATGATCCTGAAAGCGCGGTCGTATGGCATCCCGATATCCACCGAGGCGTATACCTACGGCGCCGGCAGCACGGCCATCGGTTCCGCCGTGTTTCACCCCGATGCCATGGCGGCCCGGGGTATGACGCCGGCGGATATCGAGTATGCGGGGGAGCGCCTGAACGAGGAGTCCTACCTGCGCCTGCGCGAGGAGAGTCCGGGAGCGGTGGTGGTGTCGCACTTCCTGGATCTGCCGCGGGAGCGATCGGTTCTCGACCAGTCGGTGATGCTGGATGGCGCGGCGATTGCCAGCGATGCCATGCCCTGGATCGATACGCGGTCCGGGGACCTCGTCGACGAAGACGCCTGGCCCCTGCCGGAAACAGCATTCGCGCACCCGCGCAGTGCCGGCACCTTCACGCGCCTGCTCGCGACCTGGGTACGGGATGACGGACTGCTCGACCTCAGCGAGGCGATTCGCAAGTCTTCCCTGATCCCGGCACAAATTCTGGAGAACAGCGTGCCACAGATGCGTCGCAAGGGGCGCCTGCAGGAGGGCATGGATGCAGATCTTGTCGTGTTCGACCTCCAGCGGGTTCAGGATCGGGCAAGTTTTGCCAGTCCGGCACAGACGTCGATGGGAATGGTGCATGTCCTGGTAAATGGAGAATCCGTCATAGACAGGGGCCGGTTGCTGCGTGACGCGCGGCCGGGACGCCCGGTGCGACGCGACACGACAGGTAGTGATGAGAGTTCAGGGTCGGTCCAGACCCCGCAATGAGTGACAGGAGCGATGTGATGAAAAGCAGCTTGCGCGCCGGGGCCATCGGCCTCGCACTGATGATGTTCGCCGCCACCGGTATGGCGGCGGCCACTGACATAACGGTCAGGGTACTGAGCCGGGATGCAAAGTTTGTCGGCTCGGGCATGGGTGGCGCCCGGGTGGTGCTGCGCGACGCGCAGACCGGAGAAGTGCTCGCCAGCGGCCTGACCCGCGGCGGCACGGGAGACACGGCAAAGCTCATGCACGAGGACAGGGGCCGTCGCGCGCTCATGGCAGACGACGACAGCGCCGCATTCCGCACAACACTCGACCTCGATCAGCCGCGGCTGATACGGGCCGAGGTCGCCGGCCCCGGGGTGCAGCAGCAGGCCGGTCACGCGGCCAGCGCGACCCAGTGGGTGGTTCCCGGCAAGCATCTTTCCGCGGGGGATGGCTGGGTCATCGAGTTGCCCGGCTTTGTCGTGGATGTGCTGGAACCGCCCGGCCAGGGCGTGACGCTGGCGGCCGGGGAGAGCCTCACCATCAACGCGCAGGTCGTGATGATGTGCGGTTGTCCGGTGACGCCTGAAGGTCTCTGGGACGCCACGGGCTATGAGGTCGGCATGCTGGTGTCCAGGGATGGGAGACGGGCCGTCGAGGCCGCCATGACCCATACGGGGAAAGGGAGCCTCTTCGCGGGGAGGTTGCCGGTGAGCGGTGACGGTGTCTACGAGATTACGGTGTATGCCTACGATGCGCGCACCGGCAATACCGGGCTGGACAGCACGACGATGCTGGTCAGGTCGGCATCCGGGGGTGGCGACAGTCGTGAAAACTGAGAACACGATGGCCGCCTTCAGCCATCGGGTCGCCCCGTTCGCGGACCCGTCGGCCGGCGTGTGGGCAGTACATGACACCGCGTGTGAGCGCCACGCTGGCGGTGAGGATATCCTGCTGCTCTCGATCGGCGATCCCGACCTGCCGACCCTGCCATCCACCGTCGAGGCCACCATCGACAGCCTGAGGCAGGGACGCACGCACTATGCGCCTGGCCGCGGCGAGCTGCACTTGCGCCGCGTCATTGCCGATATCGAGGCACGCGCGTCGGGCAAGGCCTGTGATCCGCAGGACGTCATTATCTTCCCGGGCGCGACCAACGCCATTTTTTCCGCGCTGGCCTGCATTGCGGACCCGGGTGACGCCGTCGTGGTGGCCGAACCCATGTACGTGGGTTACGACGGTATCTTCAAAGCCCTCGGTCTTGTGAAATCCGTGGTGTCGCTGGATGCACATGCCGGCTTCCGGCTCGATCCGGAGGCGGTCAAGGCCGCCATCACGCCGCGCACCCGGGCGGTGCTGCTGAACACCCCGGGCAATCCCGCGGGCAACATGATCGACGAGGCATCCCTGGCTGCTCTCGCCGACTGGTGTCGCGAAAAGGGTATCTGGATGATCTGTGACGAGGTGTACTCCATGATCACCTTCGAGCGGGAGCACATATCGCTGCGGCGTGCCGCGTCTCGGCTGGACAACGTGGTGGTTATCGACAGCCTCTCCAAGTCGCACGCCATGACCGGCTGGCGGCTGGGGTGGACCGTGTCCGATCGCCGCATGGCCGACCGGCTGCTGGCATTCACCAGTGCGACCGTTTTCGGGTGCTGCCAGTTCGTGCAGGACGCCGCGGCCTATGCCCTGACCAACGACGAGGCATACATCGCCAGCGTTCGCGAGCAATACCGGGAGCGTCGCGATTATCTGTGCCGGCGTATTGCCGGGATGCCGGCCCTGAGCTGCGTCACGCCGGAAGCCGGCATGTTTGTGATGGTGAATGTCTCGGCCACGGGCCGCGATGGCGAGGCCTTTGCCCTCGGGCTTCTGGATTGCCACGGTGTGTCTGTGCTGCCCGGGGCGGGTTTCGGCCCCGGGTGCAGTGATTTCGTACGGGTTTCCCTGTGCCAGCCGGTCGAGGTCCTGGGTCCGGCGCTGGATCGCCTCGCGCGCTATCTCGAGGAATGCACGGGCGACCCGGCCTGAAGTACCGCGTCTGCCAACGCCCTCCGGTACAGGGCGAACACGGCAAGCCCCAGCGCGAAGATGACGGCCGGTATCACGGAGAACAGCAGCAGGATGCCGCGCTCGGCCTCCGGTCCCTGCGCGATGGCGCCCTGGGTGGATGCCTGGAAGCCGACGACGCTGAGCACAATGCCGCTGATCATCGGCCCGACGGCGTATGACAGCTTCTCGAAGGCCGAGAAAACCCCCGAGAACAGCCCCTCGTCCACCGCGCCATCCCTGAGTCGCTGGCTCTCGATGGCGTCTGTCAGCATGGACAGCGACAGCAGCAGAAAACCGCCCGTGCTCACGCCGATCAGGCTGCCGCGCAGCAGTACCAGGGCATCCTGTGTCGACAGGGCGCCGAGGAACGGCAGCTCGAGGAGAACGTCGTTTCCCGGCTTCAGCAGCAGCCAGCTCAAGGCATTGGCGATCCACAGCAGGCAGCCGGCAATGAAAACCGGCTCCTTGCCCCAGCGGATGGACGCGGACAACCAGAGCGGCTGGGTTGCCAGGGTCGAGGCGGCCATGATCAGGATGAAGGGTATGAGCAGGTCGGTGTCCTCCACGGCGTAGATGAACACGAAGCCCAGCACGCCCGTGCCGGTTCCCTGGGCCAGGGACTGAAGGAAAAACGTTGCGGTGAGAAACACGAACGGTTTGCAGTGCCAGAGCGTGCTCATGCGGCCGAGGAATCTGCGCGGGGCCGCTCTGACGGTCAGGTCCCGCTGCTGCGGTACGCCGTAGGCGGTGCCGAGCATGGCGACAAGGCAGATAGCGCCCATTACGCAGGCCATGGTGCGCCAGGCGGCGGCGCCGCCGCCGAGCTGGAAGACCAGAGGCTGGGCCAGCCCCACGCCGAGAACGACCCCGGCGACCGCGAAGACCATGCGAAACGTGAGAATGCGGGTGCGTTCGTGGGGATCATTCGAGAGCTCTGAGGCCAGCGCGAGATAGGGCACCGAGAAGGCACTGAAGGCGGTGGTCGCGACAAAGAACAGCAGTCCCACGGTCACGGCTGCGACCCAGGGTGCGGGGTAGTCGGAGAATACAAACAGCGCGATGAAGGTGAGGCTGGTCAGCACCCCCCCAGCGGCGAGGAAGGGGCGGCGTCCGTGGCTGCCCTTGATCCGGTCAGACAGGGCGCCCATGAGCGGGTCGCTCACAATCACCCAGCCCTTGGCCACGAGAATGACGGTGCCGGCCATCCACGGGGCGACGCCGAGAATGGTGGTGAGGAAGACCGGCAGCAGCACCGCGGGTGCGTCGCGGAAGAACTGCGCCCCGGTCTGGCCGAGGCCGTAGAAGACCATCGTGCGGGTTGTGACTGCAGCCCGCTCTGGCAGTTGCTCAAGGCGCCCTGCCGCATCGTTCGACGCTTCCGTCAAGTGTTTCCCCTCACAACAAGTGGCCAAAGATCGCCCGGGTGCTGGTCCTGCACTGTCGCACCGGGCCTGCTGCCCCGTCAGCTTCGCGGATAATATCGCTGGAGGCCAGTATCATGATTCATGACCACAGGCGTTGCCTGTTTTTATCGATAGCAGCTATCACAAGCGGCCCGGTGTTGCGACGAGCGGCATTGGTATAGTGCCCGTGAGGCATCGACGGTCTCGTCCCTGGCCGGGGCGGCGACAGCTGGCGGGAGTGGAATGGATGGGCGCAACGCACAGTGCGGACACGACGCGCGCAGAGCAGAACCGTTTTGCCCTGCGCTCCGGGGCGGTCCCGCGCCCCTTCGTGCCGCGACGGGGCTACGCAGATGGCCCTTTCGGCCAGGTACATTTCCGCGATACGGGCACGGGGGCGCCACTGGTGCTGTGCCACCAGGCACCGCAGACATCGCGGCAGTTCAGTAATGTTTACGAGCTGCTGCAGCGCCGGGGCATTCGCGCGATCGGCGTGGATACGCCCGGCTTCGGCGAGTCCGATGCGCCGGGCTTCGTGCCCACCATCGAGGACTGGGCGGCGGCGGTGCCGGCGGTGCTGGATCATCTCGGCCTTGCGCAGGCGGATATCCTGGGCCACCACACCGGCGCCCTCGTCGCGACGGAAGTGGCGCTGCAGTTCGCCGGCCGGGTACGCAGGCTGATTCTCAATGGCCCCCTGCCACTGAGTGAGGAAAGTCGTCTGGCCTTCCTCGACTGGGTGAAGGAGGCGGAGGTCGACTTCGTGTTTCAACCCGATGGCAGTCACCTGCAGCATGCCTACACGGTGCGCCGTGATCTCTACGGCGCGAATGCCGACCCGGAAACGATCACGCGCTATGTCGTGGAGCAGTTCTCGGGATACGCGCCGTTCTGGACGGGTCACCACGCCGCCTTTCTCTACGACCACGCGAGGAGCCTGGCGGAAATCCGCCATCCCTGCCTGATACTCACCAACACGGGTGACCAGATTTACGAAAATGCCCTGCAGGCGCGGGAGATGCGCCCCGACTTTGCCTTCGTTGCGCTTGAGGGTGGTGGTGTCGATATCGTCGATCAGCTGCCCGAGGCCTGGGCGGATGCCGTCGCCGGCTTCCTGAACGCGGATGCCGCGGCCTCACTATGACCCGCGATGCCGCCGTATCCGCGCTGGTGCGCGCCACGATTTTCGTTCGCGACCTGCAGCGCTCGCGTCGTTTCTACCGTGCTCTTGGCCTGACAGAGACCTATTTTGCCGGGTATCTCGATCACCCCTCTGCCAGCAGCGTGCTGGGACTGGTCACTCACCATCCCTACCCGGTGGAGATCCTGAAGCGGCCCGGACCGAATTTCGGGATGCTGGGGCTGTTCCAGCTTGCGCCGGAGCAGCTGGCACAGGCCTTGCCCATGACGACGGGGCCGGCGAGGATCGGGGAGGTGGCGCTGGTGTTTTATGTGGCAGCCCTGGATGCCGCCATGCACTCCCTAGAGGTCGCCGGTGCACAGTGGGTTGCCGAACCGCAGCGCTTTGAGCTGGGTCCGATTGCCCAGCGCGAGGCCTGCCTGCGGGATTGTGACGGTACCCTGCTCAACCTGGTCGAGCGACCGCCCGCGGAGCAGGAGAAGGCGGGGCCGGAGATGGATTTTCAGCCCTGGCCGGTGTCGGGGGGCTAGGCGTGCCGGCCGCGGTGTCCTCCGAGATAGCCGGTCGCATCGCCTACCGCAGCGAGGACGGCGTCGCGCTCGGTGAGGAGCGCTTTGAGCTCAGTGAGCACGCGGGGGGCAGGTCGCTGCGCGCGCTGTGTGAGTTCAATGACATCGGGCTGTTGCGCGATGTCAGCATTGCCCTCGATAGCCACTGGCGCCCGCTCGATGCCTTCAGTCGAATCACACAGGCGGGACGGGTGTGTGCATCCAGCTGGTTCAGCGTCGGTCACGACGCGGTCCTGGTCGAGAGCATGATCCACGGTGCGGGTCGCGTGACCCAGGAATTCCGCCACCATCCGCCCATTACCTATCTCGGCCTGCACCCGCTGCAGGGGGATGCGCTGGTGGCCACGCAGGTCGCGGACCAACCTGTCGGACACTACACCCCGGTGCATGCCGTGACCAATTCCACTGCGGAGAACGGTGATCGCGGTCTCTATGCCACTCGCGTGTGCATCGACGTCGCCTACCTGGGAGAGGACGAGGTGACGGTGGCCGCCGGCCGCTTTCCGGCGCGAAAGTTCGGCCTGCGCTGGCATCCGGACTGGCCGGCCGCCCATCTCTGGGTCAGACGTGAGGACTGCGTCTTCCTCCGGCTCACCTGGTCGCAGATCGGCAACTGGTATGAGCTGGTGGAGCTTTGCGAACGCGCGGCTCCTGGCGGCACTGTGGATTCCACAATTACGCATAGCTGATATCAGTCGCCGGATGGCGGCGCCTGTCGTAGTTTTGTCGCGACTATCGCGTCGAGGTCGGCGTCAGCCCGTGATCTGCTGCAGCGACGCCCCCTGCTCGCCAGACAGCGCTGGCTGATGTGCGCCGACGAGTCGACCTTCCGTCGCACACCTGTCGCCTCCAGACTTTCATAGGGAGCAATCATGAAGCGTTCCACCCGTACCTGCCTTGCAATTCCACTGCTTTCGCCCTGTCTGTTCCTGCCCCACCACGTTATCGGCCAGGAGGAAAGCGCGCGCCCGGCGCTCGAGTCCATCGTGGTTACCGCACAGCGAACGGAGGAAAACCTGCAGAGTACGCCGGTGTCCGTCTCTGCGCTGGACGCGTCGGCGATCGAGCGCCTGCAGATCGACAGCGTCGAGGATGTGGGCCAGGTCATGCCCAATGTGCTGATCCGTCCTGTCACCGGCGGCAGCGCCGGCATAACGCCGTATATCCGCGGCGGTAGTGTCACCGATGGCGCGAATATCACCTCGGAGCCGGAGGTCGGGATCTATATCGACGATGTGTTCCAGCCGCGGGCAGCGGCATCGTTCATAGAGGCACTGGATATCGAGCGCATCGAGGTCCTGCGCGGTCCCCAGGGCACGTTGTACGGCCGCAACAGCTCCGCCGGTGCGCTCAAGGTCATCACCCGGGTACCCGGCGAGACCGTAAGGCTCAAGGCGGAGGCCGGCTTTGGAACCTGGGATGAGCGCTATGCCAGGCTGTCCGTCAGCGGTCCCATCGGGGCTGACGGGCGCCTGCGCGGGGGATTTGCCGGCATCGTGCGCGACCGCGACGGCGGGCGACAGGACAACCTCACCCAGGGCAAAGGTGTGGGCGCAGAGGACTACGCCGGGTTCCAGGCCGACCTGTACTACGAGGGCGACGCCTGGGACGGCCGCCTCAAGGCATTCTATTCGGATTACGAGAGCGACGGCCTGTATTCCTCCGCGGTGGATCCCTTCGCGCTCGATCGCCCCTTTGACCAGATTCCCTTTACGTCTGGGGATATCGAGGACGTGCTCACGCCCTTTCCATCCTATACGGATACGGTACAGTACGGCGCCAGCCTGCATCTGACGCGGGACCTTGGCGGAACCAATACGCTCAGCTCCATCACCTCCTGGGCGGAACTTGAGGATGACTGGGCAGTGGGTTTCTCCGGTGGTGTCGCGGGCGCGGCGCTGGGCATCCCGGGTGGCGGCTTCGTCGAGCTGTTCGAGCGCGAATCGCTGAGCGAGCAGGACAGTCTGAGCCAGGAATTCCGGCTCGATGGCACGGCGATGGACGGGTTCCTCAATTATCAGGCGGGGCTGTACTACTTTCGTGAGACCGGGACGCAGAGCATCACCTCCGCCATCTTCTTCGGGCCGGCGTTTACCGAGTTCGACGTCGAGACCGACAGCTACGCCGTATTCGGCCAGGCCAGCTTCAACGTCACGCCCGACCTCAGCCTGACCGTGGGCGGACGCTTTACCCGGGACGAAAAGTCGCTGGACGCACAGGTGGCGGGACAGGCCGTGAGCCGGAGTGACAACTTCGAGGAGTTCACGCCGCGAGTCGCATTGGAATACCAGATGAACGAGGACGTGTTCCTGTTTGCCAGCTACACCGAGGGGTTCAAGGCCGGCGGCTACAATGGGCTCGGTGCCACGGTCCAGGCGCTGGATACCCCCTTTGACACCCAGACGGTGGGTGCCTGGGAGGCGGGCTTCAAGTCCGAGTTCCTGGACCGACGCGCGCGCCTTAACGTCGCGGCGTTCTTCAACGACTACGAGGGGCTGCAGCAGCAGTCAGTCACGGGTGACGGCGTTTTCATTACGGAGAACTACGACGCCGAGCACATGGGCATCGAAGCCGAGCTGTCCGCCCAGCTCACATCGGCGCTGTCTATCTGGGCCAACGGTGTCTTCCAGGACAGCGAGTATACGGACGTCAGCGCATCCGGCGGCTCCGCGATCGGGGCGCTGACCGGAAACCGCATGATCACGGTCTTTGATGAACAGGTGTCGGTCGGCTTTGACTTTCGCTATGACGTGGGGCCCGGAACGCTCGCCTTCGGCGCCAATGTAAACCACCGCGGCGATCACTACTCCACCGCCGACAACGCCGAGATCGGCCACGTCAAGGATGTCAGCCTGATCGATGCCTACGTCACCTACCAGCGGGATCGCTGGAAAATCCGGCTCTCGGGCAAGAACCTCACGGATGAGAACTACTGGTTCACCGGCTTCGGCTTCAGCCTGGTGCAGGCGCGATTCATGGCCGACCCCCGAACCTGGCGCGCCTCCGTCAGCTATGAATTCTAGTAGAGTAGTGGGGTCAGGTCCGGGACCAGGTCCCGGACCTGACCCCATCAGACGCCAAACAGAATGCCGTGCAGGACACGCCCGGGCCAAAGGGTGAAAATCCCCGCGCCGATGAGTGCGAGCAGGTAGAGCGATTTCATCCCACGCGAGTGCGCGGCGATCTCGCCCCTGCGGGCGCGCCAGACCGCCAGCGGTACGGTGACAATCACCAGCAGTGACAGCAGGTGGATAGGACTCCAGCGTCCCCACACGGGCAGCTCGGAAATCCACAAGCTGCCTACGGCAATGACCATCATCAGCGCCGCCCAGACGAGGCCGAGAGCGCGGTGGGGCAGGGTGCCCTTGGGTGCCGTGAGCTGGACGGCGCCCAGCAGCAGTGCCAGCACCGCGGCGAGCGCGTGCGAGGTGACGATGATTCCTTCGGCAAAGAGTGGTTCCAGTGACATGGCTTCGGCTCCGGGCTGACGCGGCAGGCCAGCGTATCCTCAACCACGCTCTATATGCAGTCAATCGGCTGCAGGGCAGGCGTGGCGACGCGTCAATCTGTTTTCTGGTCTATTATTGACAGGAAGCGCCGGGTTCCAGGGAGAAGCGCATTGACTGCCACAGCCTCGCTGTTGCGTTGGGTATTGCTTCCCGGAATGCTGCTGGCATTCCTTGTTCCCGCAGTCGTGTTTCTTGTCTGCGCCCTGCTGGCGGACCTTACGCTGGCAGACAGTCTGCGGGAAACCGGCGCCCAGTTCGTTGTTGAGCGCAGGCATCTCTGGGGAGTCGGCGTGCTGGGCTTGATCCCGGTGCTGCTCCTGACCGGGCTGGGCTGGGTGCTTGGCCGCTGGCTGGAGCCCCTCCGCACGCGCCGCATCTGCCAGGCGGGTCTGCTTGGCATCGCCCTGATCCTGGTCTGGGTCAATGTGGAGTTCTGGCCCGGCTATCTTCCGGAGCGCGCGTTTCGCGGTTTCCCCCACGGCCTGGAATTCGTTATCGGTCCCCTCTTCTTTGCGCCAACGGCGATGCTACTGCTGATGCTGTGCGCCTGGCTGGTCACGCGACCCGACGCCGCGCCGTGAAGTCCGTTCTCTGTGTGCTGCTGTTGACCGCTGCCTCCGCGACGCACGCCTGTCGCTGTGCGCAGCAAGCCCTGGCCGCCTACTTCGGCGCGGCCGAAGAGGTCGTAATGGCGCGGCTCACCGGCTGGGAAACGGTCGCTGGCGACGTTCTGGAGCGCCTGCTGCGGCTCGAGCTGCTTGTTGCGCCTTAAAAGGCACCTGCAGCTTCTGGTGGCAGCGCCGAGGACCTGCGCCACTACCGCACCGCCGACACTTCTGCCACCTGTGGCCTGGCACCGGAGGTCGGTGCCATCTACCTGCTATTTACGCAGCGCAGCGGCCGGGGTGATGCCAGTGCCCACCTTCAGGTCGACAGCTGCAGCGGCAATCGTGTTTTCCTCCCCACCGAGGGCGAAGAGGCGGCGGCCTTCACGGATGTCCCGGCGCGCTTCGTCGTGCAGCATTTGAATGGCCTGGCGGGCCTGGAACTGCTGCACGAGGTGGCGGCGCGGCACCCGGATCCCGACGCATTGGACAACGACACGCTGGTAGGGCTGCCCGATGTGGCGGGCATCAGCCACGCCGGCGCTGTACGCGTCTTTGAACGACCCACGCGGGAGGGCGACAAGCCGCGCGTGATAGAGGACTACGCCGCGCTTGAAACCTGTGAGCTGGCCTACGAGTGACCGGCAGCTCTCGTTACCTGGCGCGCCTCCGTCAGCTACGAATTCTGGTGGGGTCA
>JAWLGG010000507.1:0-2790 GCA_041685155.1 Chromatocurvus sp. | reverse complement strand
CAACTCAGAGCCCGGTGTACCCGGAGAGCCAGGCTCGTGGGGTGGTCAGCGCGCTCGAGGCGCTGGCGGGCTTTCAGGCTAGCGTAGTCGAGGTCCATGCATACGCTCCGTTGCCTTCGCTCTCAGTCCGCGCCAGCCGTCGGGGATGATCTTCGCCATGGTTCCGGCCCGCCTGTGCCCGGCGTCCAGCTTACCCCGAAACGGCGCCTGCGCTCGGATGCACCGCCGGTCGATACCCCTGGGCGAGGGTCTTCACCACTGAGGGTGGCGTGAGTACTTCCACCTCGGTGGTGGCCGGCATCGACTTTCGGGACGTGTAGCCCTTGGGCGTCCAGGCCTGCACCGCCCCGCCCCAGACCAGCCACGGGTCTCGCGTCCCGGGGAGCACCACCATGGACCCGTCCGGAAGATCGCCGAGCCGCGCAGACCAGGTGCGCTTGTTGCGCTGGGCGTCCACCCGCTCGGCGTGCAGCAGCTTGTCGATCTCGGTGGTCTTTCCCCCGCTGCGCGCCGCCAGGTCGGGGTTGGCCGCCATCCAAAACGTCTTGAACGCCTCGTATTCGGCGCGGCGACAGGTCGCACAGGGTCGGTGGCCGGCCGCGAGCGCCGTCGCCTCGTCGAGGAAGAACAACTCCGTGTACTGCCCCGGCGACATCACCGCCCGGTGCCGGTCCTTGAACTTGAGCGCGCAGGTGACCCAGGGCGTGCGTGCCCACGCCTTCTTCACCCGCCGCTCCTCGTCGTGCAGACAACCCCGGTTGCCCATGAACAGGCCCCGCTCCGCGATCGCGACGATCTCACCCCAAGGGGTCACCCGATTCTGCAGTGGCATCGTGTCCTCTCCCTCGTTTCCCGGGCGGTCCTACTGCGGCGCACGGCCTTCCTCTGCGGTGAGCGAACAACACACGGTCCGCCCGTCCAGATCGATTTCGGCGTTTTCGGACGTGCACTCGTCGCACGCAAACCAGCGAACCTTCAGCACGCGACGCGTCTTCGATCGTTGCTGCGAGGGGCGTCAGCGCGGCCCGACCAGAAACGCGCTGCCCCTTCCGAAATAGCTGATGAACACGCGGCTCATGGCGCGTGTTACGGCAACGTGGAACAGCGCCCGCTCGGTGAGTTCGCCCGCCCTGCGTTCGGTGGGATCCTCGGAGTTTTCGATGGCCTGTCGGAGCGGGATCACGCCTTCATTCACTGCCGCTAGCATCACGTGACGGAACTCCAGCCCCTTGATACGGTGCATGGTTGCCAGCCGCACGCCCTCCTCCGCACGGTTGTCGGCCAATTTGCGGCTCAGGCGAATGCAGGCCAAGCCGCGTGTTCTGAGTCCCCGCTCGTAGCTCTCCACCAGTGCGTTGGTTCGAGCGACCAAGCAGATGTCCCTCAGCTCCGCGCCCTCCTGCTGCAAATTCCCAACCTGTTCAGCGAGCCAGTCCAACTCCTCCTCTTGGCTGGCAAAATCACGGACAGTCGGCGGCACACCGTGTACCAATGACCGGTAATCGCCGGTGGTCTCCTCGCCCCCATCGAGGTCATCGATGGTCTCTCCTTCCAGTACGGCGACCGCAAACCGCCGGGTTTCCTCAGTGGTCCGGTAATTGATCTTCAGCTTTCGACTTCGGCCCCGCACCTCGATCCCGCAGGCACTAAGGGTATAGCGGCGCCGATAGATCCGCTGATGACCGTCACCGACGATGAAGATGTCGTTCGTCCCCGGCGCGACCAGTAGCCGGATCAGGCGCATCACCTGCGGGCCCATGTCCTGGGCCTCATCGACGACCACCGCGTCATAGGGCAAGTAGGCCTTGCCACTCTCGAGCAGATCGGCCGCATCCTGGGTGGCGTCCTCGCTGCATTTCAGGCCACGCTGATGCAGTTGGATCCGGAGTTCCTCGAACACCCCCCAGATTTCCGCGCGCTGTGCACGGGTCAGCGGCACACCACGCCCGACGCGTTTCGCATGGAAATACTGGGCGCGATCCGTGATCCGCTGGGGCAGAATCACCCGGTCCCACTCCTCACGGTAGAAGCTCTCGGGAAGCGGCGGATCAGCGGGGCGGGCATCCAGCGCGGTGCGCCAGCAGGCCTCGTACTGCGGATTGCCGTCGTAGACGATCTGATGCGGATAGTTCTGCCGCTTGAGGAAGCGGCTGACCCACGCGTCGATGTGAACCACCTCGATCCGCTCCAACTCCTCCAGAGAGCAGATCTTGCGCAGGTTCTCTGCGATATCGGTGGCCAAGTTCGCGGTGAATGTGGTGAACAGCACCTTTCGGTCTGGTGCGCTCAGCGCGTTGCGCACGAGCCAGCGCGCGCGATGCATCGCGACCACCGTCTTGCCCGTGCCCGCGCCGCCGAGCACCCGGATCGGGCCATTGACACGCCAGTGTACGAGCCGACGCTGGGACGGGTGCAGAAAGACCCGCCACTTCTCGAGCGGAGCCACGAGCATCGCTTCGAGTTCCTGGTCGTTCTCGACCACATGGAAGCTGCGCTGGCTCTGCTCGCGCGTGAGTGCGGTCGCGAAGTCTTCCGTGTCCACCGCCTCCGCCTTGGCCGCGTACTCCTGAATGATCTCCTCCGGATCGCTGCCCGCGGCGATCAGATACAGTGCTTCGAAGGCTTCCTTCGGAAGTAGCGTCTCGAGGCGCTCGAGTTCCTCCTCAGTCCGCACTTCCTTCACCCGTTCCAGCCGATCGTGCGGCACACCGATCCGCAGGAGTTCGCGCTCCCTAAGGCTGAACAGGGGCGGCTGTGCGACTTCAACCGGGGGGGCCAACTCCGGGGCCA